>CAXNGR010000436.1:0-4589 GCA_964201265.1 Verrucomicrobiaceae bacterium | reverse complement strand
GGGGTTTCGTTGTAGGCGTCGAGTATTTTTTGGATCTCTACGAGGTGAGCGTTTGCTAGGGCGAGATCGTTCTCGATGAAGTCGCGGAAAGAATCGAGCTTGCGGGCCAGAGGATCAACCGTACGGTCATAATCTCGCGCCCAGGCCTTGGTGCGGTCCAGTTTGACCTGCGCTTCTTCCAGTGCGGCACGCGCTTTCCTGACGGCCATCTGCTGCATGCTCGGCGTGTCCACAAACTCAGACAACCGCGCGCTCATGAGTTCCTGCTGGGCCTGATCGAGCTTTTTCTGCCGCTGCCTGATCTGGGCCGACCAGTAAGCCGGCTGCTCCAGTTGCAACCAGCCCCGCGTCTTCTTCACCGCGTCCTGCGCCATTTCGAGCGACTGCCGCGTCTTGCTGATGAAGACGATCAGCGCGGTGCGGAAGGACTCGATGGCGTCGAGATTCGAGATGCGAGCTTGGTCGGCCATTTCAGGGGTTCAAAGTTCAGCGTTCAAGGTTCAACGTTGATTGAGATAGTCCTCAATGCGCTGAGCTTTCCGCAACAGAAAGGGCGTGTGCTGCTCGGACATCTCCATGAACTTTTTGATCGTCCGCATGGTGGTGTGGAACTCGGCGGCAAATTTTTCATGCTCGGCGTCCTGCCAGGTGTCCCCCAGCGCGGCGAATCGGCTTTGCAGCGACGAGGCGCGCTGCTGCATGTCCGTGTTGAAGCGCTTCAGCTCCTGCGCAAAACGCCGGACCTCCTCGGGATTCATGATTGCCTGGGCCATGCCGCAAACTAGCCCGTCCGGCGGGTGCGGGGCAAGAGCGATCCTGACAGCGCGGCAGATTCCGTGCGCCCCGCATCTTGAGAGTTCCTCACGGCCAATGATCACCCGATTCCAACGATGGAAACAAAGTTGTCACATGGGGCGGGCCGTCTAGCATCGCGGCTCCCAACCCAACCAACCAACCATGACCCATCCCATGCCTAAGCGCCTCGGGAGCGGAGCCAAGCGGAGCTTTTCCGTGATGGCCGCGCTCTATCTCGCCACCACCACCGTCCATGCTGCCGACGGCTCCACCCTCAACAGCGGAGACACGGCTTGGCTGCTGGTCTCGACAGCGCTGGTGCTCTTCATGATGATTCCGGGCCTGTCCCTGTTTTACGCTGGCCTAGTGCGGTCCAAGAACGTGCTCTCCATCCTGATGCAGTGCTTTGCGCTGACCGCAGTGATGAGTCTGGTCTGGCTGGTCTGTGGTTACTCGCTCTCATTCTCCGATGGCAGCTCATTCATCGGCGGCTTCGGGAAGATGTTCCTCAGCGGTGTGACGACCGCCTCCACCCGCGCTGACTGCCCCACGATTCCTGAGCTGCTGCACTTCGCTTACCAGATGATGTTCTTTCTCATCACGCCGGGGCTCTTCATTGGAGCGTTCGCGGAGCGCATGAAGTTCAAAGCCATTCTCGTCTTCAGCGTCGTGTGGAGCCTCGTGGTCTATGTGCCGTGTTGCTACGGCGTGTGGCACAAGGCGGGTGCGTTCCTCGGCCTGACGGGCGTGATCGACCTCGCGGGCGGCATCGTCGTTCACATCACCGCCGGTGTGGCGGCGCTGGTGGCCTGCGTGATGGTTGGGCCGCGCACCGGCTTCCCACAGGGGCAGTTCATGCCGCACAATCTGCCTTTGACCATCACCGGCGCGGGCATGCTGTGGGTCGGCTGGTTTGGCTTTAACGCGGGCAGCCAACTCGCGGCAAATGGTGCGGCGGCCATGACGCTGGTGGTCACTCATCTCTCCGCCTGCGCGGCCTCGGTGGTTTGGATGCTCATCGAATGGGTGCGCGGCGGCAAGCCAAGCGCCCTGGGCATCGCCACCGGCTCCATCGCCGGTCTGGCGGCCATCACCCCGGCCTCGGGCAAGGTGGGGCCGATCGGTGCCATCTGCATCGGTAGCCTCTCCGCGCTGCTGTGCTGGATGGCCTGCGCGAAACTGAAGAAGAAATTCGGCTACGATGACTCGCTCGACGTCTTCGGCGTGCATGGCGTGGGCGGTTTCATCGGCACCATCCTCGTCGCGGTCTTCGGCTCCACCGCCTTCGCGGGTGGTCTGGGTGATTTCTCCATCGGCCAGCAGCTCATGACTCAAATCCTCGCCTCCATTTACACCATCGTGCTCTCCGGCGTCGCCAGCTACGCGATCCTGAAGGTCATCGACCTCACCATCGGCCTGCGCATCAGCCCCGAGGAAGAAAGCATGGGGGCCGACCTCGCCGAGCACGGCGAGACTGCCTACAGCCATTGATGCCGTGCACTGCGGTGGTCTGAGGGGCGGGCAGGAACATTTCGCAGGCGGCGTTTCCGTCGCTTGCAATCCCCCCGCCCCTGCTAGACTCGCCCTCCATCTTCACTTTCGGCATTCATCCTTCTGATTTCGTCATTTTCCCCTCATGTCTCATAAAGTCCTCATCATCGGAGCCGGCGGCGTCGGCCGTGTCGTCACTCATAAATGCGCCCAGCTTCCCGAGGTCTTCGGCGAGATCATGCTGGCCTCCCGCACCAAGACCAAATGCGACAGCATCGCCGCTGAGTTGAAGCGCCCGATTCAAACCGCCGCCGTCGATGCCGACAACGTCCCCGAGCTGGTGAAACTGCTGCAAAGCTTCAAACCCGAGGTCGTCATCAATGTGGCGCTGCCTTACCAGGATCTCACCATCATGGATGCGTGCCTCGAAGCAGGCGTGCATTACATCGACACCGCGAACTACGAGCCGCGCGATGTCGCCAAATTCGAGTACCACTGGCAGTGGGCCTACCAGGACAAGTTCAAGAAGGCCGGGCTCACCGCCCTGCTCGGCTGCGGCTTTGACCCCGGTGTCACGAACGTGTACACCGCCTACGCGTTGAAGCACCACTTCAGCAAGATCGACACCCTCGACATCCTCGACTGCAACGCGGGCGATCACGGCAAGGCCTTCGCCACCAACTTCAATCCTGAGATCAACCTGCGCGAAGTCACCGCCAACGGTCGCTACTGGGAAAACGGCAAGTGGGTCGAGACCAAGCCGCTCGAAATCAAGCGCAGCTTCCCCTTTCCCGACGGCATCGGCCCGAAAAACATCTACTGCCTCTACCACGAGGAGCTCGAGAGCCTCACGAAGCACATCCCGATGCGCCGCGCCCGCTTTTGGATGACCTTTGGCGACGCCTACATCAAGCACATGGAAGTGCTGGTGAACGTCGGCATGACCGGCATCCATCCGGTGAAGCACAAAGGCGTGGACATCATCCCCATCGAGTTTTTGAAGACGCTGCTGCCAGAGCCTGGCACGCTCGGAGCCGACACGAAAGGCAAGACCTGCATCGGCAACTGGATCGAAGGCACCGGCAAAGACGGCCAGCCGAAGCGCTACTATGTTTACAACATCTGCGACCACCAGGAGTGCTACCGCGAGACCAACAGCCAGGGCGTCAGCTACACCACCGGCGTCCCCGCCATGATCGCCGCCCGCCAGCTCCTCACCAATCCCGCCGAGTATCGCCAGCCCGGTGTCTGGAACGTCGAGCAGCTCAATCCCGACCCCTTCATGGCCGATTTGAACGCCTACGGCCTCCCTTGGCTCGAAACTTGGCCCTCCGAGCCGCTGCCGGGCGAGTGAGGCACGCGGACTTTTGAGTCAGCAAGAATCAGTGCCTACGGAGCCGAGCGAAGCGAGACAGACTGCCGTTCAGGCTGCCCCGCAGGGGCGAGCGTAGCGAAGTCAACACGCGGAATGACACGGAAAACCGGAGGAATGCAGGCTCCTGGCTGATTCTGTGTGGTCCACAGTCCCATTCTCCGGCGCGCGGACCTCCGAGTCCGCAGCAGCCACGCAACCTCACGGCGTTCTGGTGGCCGAATCACCCGCTTCGCTTCGACGACGTGCTGCGGAATAAAATTCCGCGCTCCTTTCCCAACCGCGCTCCGGCAGCGCGTGAAGATCACACGCCTTAACTGCCTTCGACCGCGCCCCGCACCCGCGCCTCAATCTCCTCTTCCGACACCTCCAGGGCCTTTAAGAGGGCGATGTATTTGCCCTGGACCTTCTGCGAGTTCGGATGCTCCAGCCCTAGGCTACTCACGAGGATGCCCAGGGCACGCCACATCAGGGGCTCGGCCTCATCTATCCGGCCTGAGTCCCGGAAAAATGTCGCCATCCACCACAGGCAGTTGGCGACCGCTGGATGATCTGGGCCGTAGTTAGCCTCATTAATGCTCAAGGCACGCTCAACCAGTGCTTCGCCCGCCGCTAGGCGGTTCGTGACATGGAACAACGATGCGAGAGTGTTGAGGCTAATGGCTACACTGGGATGGTCCGGACCATAGCTTACCTCGTAGATGGCCAAGGCCCGCTGCATCAGCGGCTCGGACTCTACCAGTCGATTTGTGGCCTTGAGCAACAAAGCAAGATCGTTGAGGTTACAGGCGACATCAGGATGGTCTGGACCGTAGCTTAGCTCATTGATGCTCAAGGCACGCCACATCAGCGGTTCGGCCTCCCCCAGCCGGTTTGTTGCCTGGAACAATGAAGCGAGATTGTTGAGGTCACGGGCGACAGCGGGATGGTC
>CAXNGR010000435.1:0-4607 GCA_964201265.1 Verrucomicrobiaceae bacterium | reverse complement strand
ACCAGCTTGAGCCGCCGGAATGCCCCCACAGCACCCACGGAGCGTCTTTGAGCTCAGGCCGCTTCGACCGCTGCGCGAAATCTTCCAGTGCGGTGAAAAGCGCCCGTTCGGAGCCGCTGTCGGGGTCATTCCACTCATCGCAGTTCTTTGCTACCTGATACATCGGTACCAGCAGCGCGGCGTCATGCTTCCGCGCCAGCGCCCGCCAGTG
The DNA here is from genome assembly GCA_964201265.1 of Verrucomicrobiaceae bacterium. Classification (GTDB taxonomy): domain Bacteria; phylum Verrucomicrobiota; class Verrucomicrobiia; order Verrucomicrobiales; family Verrucomicrobiaceae; genus Prosthecobacter. The sequence goes on along the minus strand of CAXNGR010000435.1, from coordinate 4,396 downwards.
CCAGTCGCCCGTGATAGGCGGATGCTTGTCCGGTGAAGCATTGGTGCAACCGTGCTGATGAATGATGACCGCTTTCACCGGCTTCGAGGCGTCTGCGATCCAGCAGGAATACTCCGCGTGCAGAAAGCGGTCCTTCTCCCCGGGCGGCACGATAAGATCGAGCAGCAGGCCATCAGCGGCTTGTGCCGTCGCGATGAATGAGAGCAGTAAAAGGATAGCGAGTTTCATCGTTCGTAGATTCGATTGGCAATCGAATCGGTCTGATAGCTCGGCTTCGATTGCTAATCGAAGCTACAGCGAAGCCTCAGTATTTCTGGAAGATGGCTGGGGTCGGGAAGCGCTCTTCGAGGCTGTCGCTGAGGTATTCTTCGCGGGGGACTTGGGCTTGGGGCCAGCTTGCGGGACGGACGCGGACGATGCGGGTGGGGCGGATGCCTTCGATGATGAGATCGGTCTCGAAACGGATCTGGATGCCGCTGCTGCCGAGCGGGGCTTCACCGGGGAGCCTGATCACATCTTGGATAGGGCCTTTGGAGGCCATGTGAGCGGGGCCGTAGGCACCGTGGGTGTGCTTGAGGGTGTCGGCGACGGGATTCATGAGGGCGGGGCTGCCTTTGGTGAAGTCGGCGTAGAGCGATGGGTCCATGCCGCCGAAGAGAGTCGCGGTGACGGTGGCGCGGCCGAACTTGCCGTATTCGACGGCGTCGATCCACGCGGCCATCCAGCGACTGCGGATGAAGGCTTTGTGCGTTTCGGTTTGGTTGTGGGCGGCGCGTTGGGTTGAGGTGTCGTCGAGCCAGATGTCGGAGATGTGAAAGCGGGTGAAGATGCCATCGGCGGTGGGTTTCCAGGTGATGCCGAGGAGGACGGCCTGGCCGTTGAGCGCTTTTTTTCCATCGGCGGGCCATGCGCCTTCGGTGATGAGTTCCTCGACGCTGAGGCATTCGCGACCGCGCCAGATGCGGGTGGCGGCATCGAAGGTCATCGGTTCTTCGGTGGCCTTGGCGTCGCCGCCTTTCTTTGGCTGGCGGGTGGCGATGATCATGCCGGCGTGGCTTTTGATCTGCACGTCCTTGAGCTTCCAGGTCAATCCGAGGCGCTGGCAGTGGCTGGGTTCGTCTTCGAGTAGGAGGACGTGGTTCTCGGCGGGGAAGATGCCTGCGCCGCGATTGTGATTGGCGTCCTGCTTCCCGCTATCGATCGGCAAAACCGGCACAGAAGAGGTCTTCGGGTCCGGCGGGAGGAAAGCGTGGACATGCATCACGGTGCCGAGTGGGATGTCACGCAGATCCGCCGGTGCGCCGCGATAACGAACGATGCCATACGGCAGCATGGCGAAGGGATGCGGGTCATTGCGGAAGAACATGCCCGATCCCTGCACGCGGATGCTGCCACGACGGTTCGCATGATCGACGAAGATGAGTTCGCCACGGTAGATGTGCGCTTTTTCCAAAGGGGGGAATTTTCCGGCTTCGGGGCGGAAAGGCGCGTCCTCGGCGATGGCAACGGTCGTGAGCAACGAAAGGCCAAGGCATAGTTGGTAAAAGATTTGGGGTAAAAGATTCGGGAAGCCGTCTTTATTTTTTACCCAGAATCTTTTACCAGCTTCAGTGGCGGGGCCGGGGGATGAGTGGAGTGTTGGAGTGATCATTTTCGACAAGAGAATGGGGACAGAAGAATAAGGCGTTGGTGACGAGAATCAGTAGTTCGGGAAGATGGCGGGAGTGGGGAAGCGTTCGTCGATGCTGCCTTGGCCGATGTATTCCTCGCGGGGCAGGTGGAGATCGGGCCAGCTTGCGGGGCGGATTTTGACGATGCGGGTGGGGCGGAGGCCTTCGGTGATGAGGTCGGTCTCGAATCGGATCTGGATGCCGCTGCTGCCGAGCGGGACCGGGTCAGTCAACTGGGTGACGTCGAGGAGTTTGCCGCGTGCCGCCATCTGCGTGGGGCCAGCGGTGCCGCCTTCGGTGTGCTTCAGAGTGTTCTCGACGCCATTCATCAGTGCGGCGACGCCTGGTTTGAAGTCGGCGTAGAGCGAGGCGTCCATGCCGCCGAACAAGGTCGCGGTGATGGTGGCGCGGCCGAACTTGCCATACTCGACGGCGTCGATCCACGCGGGCAGCCAACGGCTGCGCACGAAGACTTTGTGGGTTTCGGTTTGATGCTGCGCGGCGTTTTGCATCGCGGCGTCATCCAGCCAGATGTCGGAGATGTGGAAGCGGGTGAAAACACCGCCGGGCGTCGGCTTCCAGGTGATGCCGAGCTGGACGGATTGGCCGCTGAGGGCTTTTTTGCCTTCGGCGGGCCACGCACCTTCAGCGATCAGGTGCTCGATGCGGAGATACTCGCGACCACGCCAGATGCGGGTGGCGGTATCGAAGGTCAGCGTTTCCTCGGAGGCCTTGCCGCTGCTGCCTTGCTTCGGTTCGCGAGTGGCGGTGATGGTTCCTTCGTGGTTTTTGATCTCCAGTTCCTTGAGCTTCCACACGAGGCCCTCGCGCAGGCAGTGGCTGGGTTCGTCTTCAAGGAGAATGACATGATTTTCGGCAGGTGCCACGCCGAGGTTTCCGTGGCTGGTCTTGGTGCGGTTGTTCACCGGCAAAACCGGCACGGCGGAGGTCTTTGGGGCAGGTGGAAGAAACGCTCGCACATGCAGCAGGGTGCCGAGCGGGATGTCGCGCAGATCCGCCGGTGCACCGTGATGCCTGACGATGCCGTAAGGCAGCATGGCAAACGGACTCGGTGCCGTGAAGCGGAAGATGCCCTTGGATTCAATGCGAAGGCTTCCACGGCGGTTGGCGTGATCGACAAAGACGAGCTCGCCACGGTAGGCGTGCGCTTTTTCCAAGGGCGGGAACTTGCCGGCTTCGGGCCTAAAGGTTTCTGGTTCTTTGTTCTTTGTTCCTGGTTCTTCGTTGGCGGCGTTTGCATGAACGAGAAACGAACAAGCAAGCGCTGCCAACCAAGGGCAAACCAAGAACCAAGAACGAGGAACCAAGAACATGGTCATAGCGCGATGACCTTGTTGCTATCGCCAAACGTGTCCGTCTCCACGCCCATGCGCTGGGCCATGAGGAGGAGGAGGTTGCTCATGTGGGCATCCGAGTTCACGGGGCGGCTGCAGACTTGGTAATGGGCGGTGGTGAGGGCACCGTCGGGGCCGAAGGTGTAGCCTTGGAAGTCTTTGACGGATTTGTTGAAGTCGAGGTGCGTGCCGTGCTTCAGGCCGAGGTCGGAGCCGCCGGCGAGCACGAGCGGGAGATTCGCATTGCCGTGGCTGTGGCCATAGGACATGCCGCTGCCGAAGAGAGCCATCGTGGAGCCGAGCAGAGGCTTGCCGCTGAGGTCTTTGGTTTCGGAGAGGCGGGTGAGGAAGTAGCCGAACTGCTCGATGGCGAAGGTGTCGTAGTTGGTGAGCTTTTCCATGTAGCCCGCATCGCCGCCGTGATGGCTAAGCTGATGGCGCGACTCGGTGATGCCGATGTCCGGAATGGAGATGGCATCGCCCTCGCCGCCGAGGCTGAAGGTGGCCACGCGGGTCACATCGGTCTGAAAGGCCAGCACCATGAGGTCATAGACGGCGCGGAAATAATCACCCGCCTTGGTGGCGGCGATGTCGCGGCTCGTGCGGTTGCGGTCGGCCTCGGAGATGGAGGGCAGCGGTGTGTCGAGCCACGCATCGGCGCGGCGCGTGCGGATCTCGGCTTCGCGGACGGAGGTGAGGTATTGCTCCATGCGGCCTTTGTCCTCGGAGCCCATTTTTTTCTCGAGCTGACGCACTTCGGCGAGGTTCGCATCGAGCACGCTGCCTTTGCGGCGCAAGGCTCGACGCTGGGCTGCTTTGCCGCCTTTCGGTTCTTCGAAGAGCGAGGCGAAAATCTCACTGCAACGACGCATCGCAGGCAACCGCACGCCATCGGCGGTCCACGCGAGCGAATCCTGCGTGATGGCGACCTCCATCGAGGGATAACGCGTGTGCGGCGCGGTCACCTCGGCCATCTTTTGGTCCACGGAGATCGTGTTGCGATCCGAAGGCCCCAGCTTGCCGCCGGTGAGCCAAACGGAGATGCAATTGTGATGATGACTCAGCGCCCCCGGATGATGCAACCCGCTGATCGGCGTGATGACATCGCGATGTTTCTCCAGCGGCTTCAGCGAACGGGAGAACTGGTAATTCTTCCCCGGCGTGGTGATCTGGTAGTTCAGCGAGTGCACGCCATTGGCGAGGTAGATGAAGGCGCTGCGTTTCGGCGTGGCGGTGGCTTTCTCTCCGGCGCGGAGCGGCACCATGCATTCGAGCATGGGCAGTGAGATGCAAGTGCCCAAAGCGCGCAGCGAGTGTCGGCGGTCGATCAGCCAGGATTGGGATAGGTAGTTCATGGGGAAGCCTTTAGCG
>CAXNGR010000434.1:0-4611 GCA_964201265.1 Verrucomicrobiaceae bacterium | reverse complement strand
GCGCTACACCTATCAGAATGGTCCCGCCGATGAGGCCAAGGCCGCGCTCGGCTCTCATGCGGTTTCAAATGTTCCCGCGACTGAAAACGCGGCCTGGGTAGCGACGGTCCGCATCGTGCTGAACCTGGATGAACTGATCACGCGGGAGTAAACAGGTGTGTTTACTGGGTGGACTTCCGTTTTCTCGGTGATTTGACCTTTTTGGCCTCATCGCACTCGAAGCGGCAGGTGACGATGACGCCGCGTTTGGGCTTGTTCTGAATCTTGAGTCTGCCGCCAATGAGGTTGGCTCGATACTCCATCACACGCATGCCGATGCCGCTTTCTGGAGCTGACTTCGTCTTTCGGATGCCCGCGCCATCATCTTCCACGCATAACTCGCATTCGCGCTGCTCGGTGCCGTGCAGTGTAATCTTCACCTTCCCAGGCTTACCATGACGCAAGGCGTTGTTCACCGCTTCCTGGGCAATGCGGAAGAGATGCGTCTCCTTGTCCTCGTTGTTGATGGCGAGTCCGGCGTCCACCTCACAGGTGCAGGGAGTCCGGAAATTGGTGCGCACCGTTTCCGCCAGTAGGTTCAAGGCACCGGCCAGACCGCGATATTTGACGCTGGTGGGCGAGAGGCCATGGGACATGCGGCGGACTTCTGAAACTGACTCGTTCATCAGCTCATGGATGCGTTTGGCGCTCGCCTTGGCCTCTCCCTGAAGCTCTGCCTCCAGTGCCTCCATCATGATGACCATGCCAGTCATGGTTTGGCCCACGCCATCATGCAGGTCATGCCCCACGCGCGCCTGCTCTTGCTCGACGACACGCAGCAGCTCGCGCTGGAGGCGGTCGCGCTCGGTCATGTCCGTGCCGGTGATGATGATGCGGTCCGGGCTACCATCTGGTGCGCGGGTGGAGGTGCTGCGGAGTTCAATGGTGCGCCATTCGCCGTTTTTGGCACGCAGCCGCACGTCGGTGGGTGGATTATCCTCGCCGCGCAGCAGGCGGGCAAAGCGTGCTTTGGAGCGTGCCACTTCCGGTTCGTCCATCAAACCGATTTCCCAGGCTGTTTTGCCAATCACTTCCTTTTCTTCATACCCCATCGTGGTGAAGAAAGCCGTGTTGGCATGCGCAAAGCGGCCTTCAATGTCCATCACAACGATGAAGGCCGAGGTGTGGTTCACCAGCGCCTGATTGTAGGCCAGCTCCCGACGGTAATTGAACTCCGCCTGCTTGCGCTCCTGGATGTCCTTCACCACGGCGATGTGGCGCAGGGGTGGCTCTCCCGGACGCCACATCGGAGCGACGGTCAGGTGAATCCAGGTGCTGTGGCCATCTGGGGCCACATTGCGCTTCTCCATCCTGAAACTGCGAATGCGGCCTGCCTTCAGCTCCTCCATCTTGTCCAGATCGTCCTTGAGATCATCAGGATGGGTCACGTCCATGAAGCTCAATCGCAGCATTTCCTCACGGCTGCGGTGATTGATCTCGCACAGGCGCTGGTTCACGCTGAGGTAGCGCCCTGTGGGCGTGTCGATCACTGCGATGCCTACGGCCGCGAGTTCAAACACCTCGCGGAAGCGCTGCTCACTCTGCTCCAGCGCCTGCTCGGCCACTTTGCGGGCGGAGATGTCGGAAATCGTGCCGCTCATGCGGGAGATCTCGCCGCTGTCATCCCGCTCGGCCTGCCCTCGGGCCAGGAACCACCGGTAGCTCTCATCCTTGGTGCGTAGGCGGAACTCCACTTGGTAAGGAATGTTCTGCTGAAAATGCGCCTGACGCGCTGCTTGGACCTTCGGCACGTCCTCCGGGTGCAGTCGTGACATGAAAAACTCCTCACGACTGGTTGGCAGCTCGTTTTCGGCAAAACCGAGCATCTCCTTCCAGCGTGGCGAGAGGTACACATCTCCCGAGCAGATGTTCCAGTCCCACAAGCCGTCCGTGGTGCCTCTCAGCGCCCGCGCGTAACGCTCCTCGCTGATGCGCAGCGCCTGCTCCTTCCACTCGCGCTCGAGTGCCAGGCCGGCGAGCCGCGCAGCGTTTGCCACGGTGTGAATCTCCGTCGGCGAAGGTTCGTGAGGATGATTGTGATAGCAGGCCAGGGTGCCCAGCACCTTGCCAGCGCTGCTGATGATCGGCTCTGACCAGCAAGCCCGCAGGCTGGCCTTGGAAGCCATTTTGTGAAAGGACTCCATGCGCGCATCTGCCAGCACGTCCGGGCAGATCACCCGCATCCCTGAGTGTGCAGCCGCGCCGCAGCAGGCCACGTTTGGGCCGACTGGCAGGCCGTCGATGGCCTCTCTCACATAGTCCGGCAAACCGGGCGCGACCTTCATCTTCAAACTCAAGCCGGACGCGTCCACCAGCATCACGCTGCACCTCATCCCCGGATGCCCCGCCTCTACATTGCGTGTGATGGCCTCCAGCACCGCGCTGGCGGGCGCTCCTTCGGCGATCAATTGCAAGCTACGCGCCTCGCGCTCCTCCGCTGCCTTGCGCTTCGAAATGTCCGCCGTGGTTCCGATCATGCGCAACGCGCGGCCTTGGAGATCGCGATCAATCACACGCCCCCGGCTCAGCACCCATTTCCATGAGCCGTCTTTGCAGCGCAGACGGAACTCGCTGGAGAAGCTGGGGATTAGCCCTTCCAGATGCTCCTGAACCGCGTGGCGCAGCCCAGCCATGTCACTTGGATGCAGAATCGTCTGGAATTCGGGATAACTCGCGGGCGCTGGCTCATGAGGCTCATGGCCGAGCATTGCTTTCCATTGGGCGGAAAAGAAAATCCGGTCGTTTTCGACATCCCAGTCCCACACGCCAAAACCGGAGCTTTCCAGCGCGAAGCGCCAGCGCTGCTGGCTTTCCTTCAGTTTCTGCTCGGCATGCACGCGCTCCGAGATGTCACGCCCGACCGATTGAATCTCGATGAGACAGTCGGCTTCGTTGAACAGTCCCCGGTTCACGAACTGCATCCAGCGCATCCGTGCGTGGCCGTCCTGCACGCGGCTTTCGATCACCACCACCGGGTTCTGCGGCGAAAGCGCCCGCAGCTTGTCCTCGATCATCTGCGGATCCTCAGCCACCACCACGGACTGCCAGCGGCTGCCGATGAGCGCCTCGCTCGACTTGCCAAACAATCGGCCATACACCTCGTTCACATAAGTGAGGGTGCCGTCTGGCGAGAAGCGGCAGATCGTCTCCGTCAGGTCCGCCACCACTAGGTGATGGCGGTCTGCCTCCGTCAGTCCTGCGCTGGCAGGTGTGGGTTGCTGACGAGGCTTCATGGCATCAGGGGATGTAACCCATCGACTTCATCCACTCCGCTACGCGGTTCGGCCAATCGTTCACCGGGGTGCCGCTTTTGCGCATGCCGAAACCATGACCGCCCCTGGCGTAGATGTGCAGTTCGCAGGGGATGTTGAGCTTTTTGTATTCGAGGTAGAGCAAGGCGCTGGCTGTTGAAGGCCAACCATCATCGTTGGCGTGGATCAGACACATCGGCGGCGACTTGGCCGTCGCCTCAAAGCCGGGCAGCAGATGCATGATGTCTTCCTTGCTCACGAGATAGGCCGGATAGACGGGAATCGAAAAGTTCGGCGTCGCGTCTTCGACATCCAGTTTCGGATCGGTGGTGTAAGTGCGCTCGTTCGCATGCAAAGACGTCATCACCGTGAGGTGGCCTCCGGCGGAGAAGCCGAGGATGCCCACGCGGTCCGGCTTGATGCCCCATTCGGCGGCGTGATGGCGGATGATGCCCATCGCACGCTGCGAGTCCTGCAGCGCCTCGCGACCCGGATCATTCGGATCACGCTTCGGCACGCGGTATTTGAGCAGGATACCCGTGACACCGTGCTGATTGAGAAAGTCACACACCTGCGAGCCCTCCTGCTCATACGCGAGGATTTGATAGCCACCGCCGGGGCACACCAGCACCGCCGTGCCGTTCGGTTTTTCCGGTCGGAAAACTGTGATCATCGGATCAGTGACATTGGCGATGCGCATCACGTCATCCGCCGACTTTTTCGGCATCTCCATCTCCGCCGCGATCTTCACGCCGGGCTTCTCCGGTGCTCCGCCGGGCCAAAGTTTGAGCACAATCGGTTCAGCGGCGAAAACGGATGTCGAGACGAGGAGAAGAGCGGTGGTGAGCTTCATGGGGCTGACATTGGAGCGGAAATCACCGCTCAACGCAAGGCAGCATCATCGCGTCCCGCATGCCGTGGAGGATTTTTTTGTCCGCCGGGCACACCGTGGCCAGCACGCCGCCCAGCGCCGGATCATCATCCTCGTTCGACGTGGCAAAATAATACGGGCACAGCCGCACCCGGCTCTGCATCGCCCGCGTGGCCTGTTTTTCCTCATCCCAGGCCGGATGCGTGACGACCTTCGCACGATGAAACTCCTGCAGCACGAACGGATTCGTCGGAAAACTCGCCAGCGCCTCATCAATCGCCGCGCCCCACTGCTCTTGCGAGAGATCGTGGCCGATGAAGACGCCACGCGAGCCCCAACCACGCTCCGAGAAGCCGCTGATCTTCAAAACGAGCTGCCGCTGCTTCCCGCCGAATGTTTTCATCTCGTGCCAGCTCTGAATGTCGAGCTTCGGCCACACCGCGAACGGCG
>CAXNGR010000433.1:0-4636 GCA_964201265.1 Verrucomicrobiaceae bacterium | reverse complement strand
CGCGGCCTGCGTTTCATCTCACGGGGAATTTGTATCTGCCGGACTCGCCGCCGCCATGGCCTGCGGTGCTGGTGCCCTGTGGTCACAGTCATGAGGGGAAGGCGGTGGGGCAGTATCAGCTCATCTGCATGCTGCTGGCACGCCATGGCATGGCGGCTCTGTGCTACGACCCCATCGGGCAGGGGGAGAGGTATCAGATGCTCGATCTGGCGAAGGAACGCACCGTCTTTGATGATGCGCCGCATGTGAAGGTGCCGCACCCGAACGTGCGGCTCATGTGTACCACCGAGCACACGATGACGGGCATCAGCAGCGCTTTGATCGGCGCGAACGCGGCGCAGTTTCGCATCTGGGATGGCATGCGGGTGATCGACTATCTTCAGAGTCGGAAAGACATCATCGCTGACAAGATCGGCTGCACTGGAAACAGCGGCGGCGGTACGGAGACGGCGTATTTGATGGCGCTGGATGATCGCATCCTCGCGGCGGCACCGGGTTGCTACCTCACGACGTTCCGCAAACTCATTGAGACGAAAGGTCCGCAGGACGGTGAGCAGAACATTTTCGGCCAGATCGCCTTCGGCATGGACGAGGCGGACTACTGCATCATGCGTGCGCCGAAGCCCACGCTGATCTGCGCAGGCACTCGGGATGTCACCTTCGACTTCGGTGGCACCTGGGAGCTGTTTCGCGACGCGAAGCGCTTCTATTCGCGCATCGGCTACCCTGACATGATCGACATGGCTGCTCCTGACGCACCGCATGGCTTCACGCTGCAACTCCGCGAAGCGGTGACGCGGTTCATGGCGCGGCATCTTCTCAGCAAGGACATCGTCGTTCGCGAAGTCGAGAAGCTGCCGGATTCCTTCGATGACAACCAGCTTCGCGAGCTGTCGAAGCCCGATTGGACAGCCGAGCAACTCCAATGCTCGCCGAAGGGTCAGGTGATGCTCTTGCCGAGTGAGCGCAGCGTTTTTCAAATCAACGCCGAAACCGCCGCGAAGCTCAAATCGGCTCGTGAAAGCGGTTTGGGGCCGAAAACGGTGCGCGAGGCCGTCGGAGCTTCCGAATCGGTGCCGGAACCGAACGTGCAGGTGATCGGGAAAATGGAGCGCGAGGGCTTCAGCATCGAAAAGATGGCTCTGAAGCTCGACAATGCCTTCCAAGTGACTGGGCTGCTGTTTGTGCCGACGAAGCCGAACGGAAAGGGTATCCTCTACTTGCACGGTAGCAGCATGAAGGCAGACGCAGACGCCATCGAACAACTCGTGAAGGCCGGAAACATCGTCCTCGCCGCCGAATTGCGAGGCATCGGCGAAACCGAGACGGGCTTTCGGCGCAAGTCCTTCGGAGCAGGCCAGTTTGGCCGCGACAACCTCGAAATCCTCACTGCCTATCTCATGGGCAAGAGCTTCGTGGGCATGCGCACGGATGATGTGCGGAGTTGGGCGCGCGTTTTGAAGGCGAAGTCATCCGAGGTGAGCGTGATCGCCATCGGTGAGGCGGCGATCCCAGCGCTGCACGCGGCGGCGCTGGAGCGCGATGCGTTTCAGACGATCACGCTGCGGCAGATGATCCCGAGTTGGGAATCGCTCGTGGGCGCGGACGGCACCTTCAATCAAACCGTGAACATGGTGCATGGCGTGCTGCGGCACTACGACTTGCCCGATCTGATCCAGATGGTGGGCAAGGAGCGTGTCAGGATTGAGCAGCCGGTGGATGGGATGGGCGTGAAGGTGGAATGAAGTCAGCCGCGCGTGGCGTTTATGCGGACACCTTTGCATGAAAGCCATCTTCGCTGCCTTCCTCGCCCTCACTCTCGCAGTCACTGCGCGTGAGAAGACTCTCGACATTTACTGGATCGACTCGGAGGGCGGTGGCTCGACGTTGATCGTGACCCCGGCGGGTGAATCGGTGCTCATCGACACGGGGAACCCGGGTGGGCGTGATCCTCAGCGCATTCAGAAGGTCGCCACAGAGGTGGCGGGGCTGACGCGCATCGACCATGTGATCATCACGCACTTTCATGTCGATCACTTTGGCGGTTTGGCCGAACTGGCTGCTCTCATGCCGGTGGGGACGCTGTATGACAAGGGAATCACGGATGGCAGCCCTGACGGCAAGGCGCAGGACATGCGCTGGACCCTGATGAGCCGTCCGTATCGCGATGCGAAGGTGGAAAAGCGCGTCACGCTGGCTGCTGGCGATGTTTTGCCGCTCAAACAGGCCGAGGGCAGCCCGAAACTCGTTTTGCGCTGTCTCGGGGCGAATCAGAAATTCATCCCTCCGTTTCCTGATCAGCCGGAAAACCCGCTGAAGGGTTCCGTGCCGCCCAAAGCGCCCGATCCGAGCGATAATGCGAACAGTGTGGTCATGGTGCTCGACTTCGGCGGTTTCCGCTTCTTTGACGGCGGAGATTTGACCTGGAATGCAGAGGAAAAGCTCGTTTCGCCCTTCAATCTGGTCGGCACCGTCGATCTGTATCAAGTGAATCACCACGGTCTTGATGTGAGCAACAACCCCATGCTCATTCAAAGCCTTCAGCCGACCGTTTCCGTGATGAACAACGGCCCGAAAAAAGGCACCAGCAAGGGCGCCATGGACGCGCTCAAATCGACCCCGACGATCCAGGCGATGTATCAGGTGCATGAGAACATTCGTCCCGATGCCGAAAACACCCCGGACAAGGCAATGATCGCCAATCACGGCGATTTGGCGGAGGGTTGCGTGGCGCAGCACATCCACTGTGTGGTGAGCACGGATGGAAAGAGCTACACGGTTGAGGTGCCGTCGCAGAAGCACTCGCGGACGTTTCAGACGCGGGCGAGGTAGCTGTTGACACTCGAAGCCGGCCGTGCCGCGGGATTCGACTGCCAGCCGAATCTACGATGAAAACGCCTGCGGACGATGTGTTGAATTCGGGAGCGAAAATTTGAAAGCCGGCCTATCTTCGCGGCTCATGTATCCTGAAACGGACGCCATCCGCCCAACCCATGTCGAGGTGAACCTCGGCGCTATCGCGCAAAATTTTGACGCGATCCGGGCGCATGTCGGCACGACGGAAGTCATGCCGGTGGTGAAGGCGAATGCGTATGGACACGGCCTCTTCGAGGTGGCGCGGCATCTAGTCGCGCATGGGGCCGGGTGCTTTGGCGTGGCTTTGCTCGAAGAAGCCATCGTTTTGCGCCAGGCAGGCATCACGGTGCCGATTCTGGTGTTTGGCGGCGTGGCGACGCGGCAGATCCCGCAGTTCATCGCCCATGATCTGATGATGTCGGCGTCTTCCATCGACAAGCTGCGGCAGATTGACGAAGCGGCAGCCGCGGCCAAGAGGATAGCTCGCGTGCATTTGAAGATCGACACCGGCATGGAGCGCATCGGCGTGCATTGGTACAGCGCGGAAAAGCTGTTGGAGGCCAGCCTGGGCTTTGCCAACGTCGAAGTGGCCGGGATTTACTCGCACTTCGCCAGTTCGGATGCGGAAGACCTTTCAGCGGCGTGGACCCAGCTCGCCCGATTCCTCGAAGTGCTCGAGTTTTATCCCAAGCGCGGCCTGAAGCCCCCACAGCGACACATCGCGAACTCTGGCGGCATTTTGCAGCTTGCCGAGAGCCATCTCGACCTCGTGCGGCCGGGCATCATGCTCTACGGCGTGTATCCAGCGAGTGAGACGGCACAAACAGTCCCGTTAAAGCCAGCGTTGCGCTGGAAATCGCAGGTGGTGTATTTCAAGGTCGTGCAGCCGGGCAACGCGGTGAGCTACGGCGGCACCTGGGCCAGTGATCATCCCGTGCGCGTCGTCACGGTGCCCGTGGGTTATGGCGACGGGTACTTCCGTGCTCTTTCAAATCGCGGGCAGGTCATCATTCGCGGCGAGCGGCATCCCATCGTGGGTCGCGTGTGCATGGACCAGTTCATGGTGAACCTTGAATGGGGCACAGCCTACAACGGCGACCCGGTGACGATCATCGGTGACTCCATCACCGCGCAGGATGTGGCCGACTGGGCGGGCACGATCCCGTATGAGGTGCTGACAAACATCAACGCCCGAGTGCCCCGTCTTTACGTCCAGTCCTGAGCCTCAAACCGCGACACTGAGGCGAAACGGAGCAGGTCGGAAAACCACGGGTGCATTCAGCTCCGCCAGCTCGCCGTCCAGCTCCACGGGCGTCTCGCCTGCGTCCGAGGTCACGGTGAACTCGCTGGCCTGGATGTAGTCGAGGTATTCGCACTCCTGGTAGCCGTCCAGCAGCATGCCGCGCAGCAGTTGCAGGAACTCCAACCCGCCGAGGCCGCGGAAGATGATCAAATCAAGCTTCCCGTCCGTGTTCGATGCATCACGGAACAGCGGGAAAGGTCCGCCGTAGTGCTTGCCGTTGCCGATGAGCACCACGGTGCCGAGCAGCGGTGCCTTGCCGTCGATTTGCACGCTGAGCGTGGGCGGCGGGCGCATCAGCACGTTCACCGCACTCATCACATAGCTCAGAGGGCCAAATTTCTTCTTCGCCTCCCACGAGGTCTCCTGCACGATCTGCGCGTCGAGCCCTACCCCGGCGAGCTGGGCGAAATACATGTCATTCGCCATCCAGAGATCGACCTCGCGGCGCTGGCCGGAGGTGATTTCGCGCCAGCAGCC
>CAXNGR010000432.1:0-4637 GCA_964201265.1 Verrucomicrobiaceae bacterium | reverse complement strand
GAGGCGCTGCGCATGGAGGTTGAAGTCTGGCGCATGGGCGGGATCGACAAGATCACGAAAATCATCGCTGGCGGTGCCGAGCGTCATCTCTCCGTGCATGCCGGACTCCAGGCGCTGAATCCGGCCTGCGACATCGTGGCGGTGCATGATGGGGCGCGTCCTCTGATCTCGGTGAATCAAATCACGCGCTGCATTGAAGCTGCGCGTACACAATCCGCCGTTGCTTGCGCTCGACCGATGACCGAAACGCTCAAGCGCTGCGATGATGATGGCCGCATCACGGATTCCATCGACCGCGCGAACGCGTGGATCATGGAAACACCGCAGGTTTTCAAACGCGAGCTCCTCGTGCGCGCCTACGACGCGGTCATTCGCGACTCCCTGCTCGTCACCGATGAAGTTTCCGCTGTGCAGCATCTCGGCGCACCGGTCTTCGTCGTGGAAAACACCGAACCCAACCCCAAAATCACGTTTCCGGCTGACATCCTGCTGGCCCAGCGCTTCGTGGATTGATCGATCACCCATGCCCGACACCCCAGACCTCGACCAAGCACCGCATCTGCCACGCAGGAACTGGGTGTCCATCATTCTCGTGCTCCTGGTCCAGGCGCTCAATTCCTTCAGCGATAACTTTGTCAAAATGCTGCTGATTGCGCTGTCGATCATCATTGCCAAGGACTCGTGGGTAGGCAGCCACATGGAACTGTGGCTCGGTGCCATCTTTTCGCTGCCTTACATGATTTTCGCGCCGCTGGCCGGCTACTGGTCAGATCGTTTCTCGAAGCGTAACGTCATCATCTGGATGCAGGTCATGCAGATCATCTGCTTCATCTGGCTAACGCTCGCTTTGTGGATGGAGCGTGTGCCTGGCTCGCTGGAAATCTGCCTCGTCGGCTTCTTCCTCCTGGCCGTGCAGGCGGCGGTGCTCAGCCCGGCGAAAATGGGCATCATGAAGGAACTTGCCGGTTCGCGCCGTCTCGGTCGCGTGTCCGGCTGGCTGCAGGTGACCATGCTCGCGGGCATCCTCGGCGGCATGTGGGCCGGTGGCATCTGGTATGGCACTGAGTATGAAAAAACCGGCGATGCATGGATGTCCGCGCTTTGGCCGCTGATCATCATCAGCATCCTCGGCATCGGCGAATTGTTTGCCGCGCTGGGCATTCAAAAGACGCCGTCGCATCCCGAAGTCCGCTGGCGCAAGTCCATGGCCTGGGAGCACTTCGAAAGCGTGAAGATCGTCTTCCGCCGTCGCTCCATCCGACTCGCGGCGCTGGGGGTTACTTACTTCTGGTTCATCTCGAACGCGCTCAGCTTCATCCTCGTGACGCTGACCAAGGAGCTGCATCCCGACACCGGTCATGGCGACGGGCCGATGGAACTCGCCAAAGTCGCCGGCATTCTCGGCATTGGCGTCATCAGCGGCAGCATTTTTGCCTCGCACATCAGTCGCAATCGCATCGAGATGGGCCTCATCCCCATCGGCGGCTTCGGACTCGTCGCCGGACTGCTCTGGTCCGGTCTCGCCACACTGGGCAGCAGTTGGATGTATGCGGGCATCATCTTCACCGGCGCGGCAGGCGGCTGCTTCATGGTGCCGCTGTATGCCTTCGCGCAGGACAAGGCGGAGAAGCAGGAGAAGGCGCGTATTCATGCTGGAATGAACCTGATGGACTGCCTCGGCACGCTGGTGGCCGTGGCCGTTGTCGCCTTGATGAAATGGGCCGACTGGAGTTCCTCCACGCAGTTCATCGTGCTCGCCATCCCTACCTTGGGGGCTGCGCTCTACACCATGCGCCTGCTGCCGGAGGATCTGGTGCGTTTCCTCCTGCTGGCGGTCGTGCGCTTCATTTACAAGGTGCGGCCTGTGCATGCGGAGCGTGTGCCGCAGACCGGCGGCGTGCTTCTGCTGCCGAACCACGTCAGCTACATGGATGCCTTCCTGCTCGGCGCTGCCTGTCGCCGCCCGGTGCGCTTCGTCATGTGGGAGGCGCTGTACAATCTGCGCTGGACGAAGTGGCTCATGATTCTCGTCGGCACCGTGCCCATTTCCAACACACGGGCCAAGGACGCCATCCGCTCCGTCGCCGCCGCGCTGAAGGAGGGAGAGATCGTCGCTCTTTTCCCTGAGGGCCAGATCACCCGCCACGGCATGGTCAATGATCTGCGCAAAGGCTTCGAACTCATGGCTCGCCAGGGCGATGCGCAGGTCGTGCCCGTTTATCTCGACGGCCTCTACGGCAGCATCTTCTCCTTTCAGGGCGGCAAGTTCTTCGCCAAGCGTCCCAAGCATCTGTTTGATCCCGTCGTGGTGCATTTCGGCACGCCGCTGCCTGCGCGTGAGGCCACCGCGCTGGTCGTGCGTCACGCCATGCTCGCCTTGAGCACCACTGCTTTTCTCAAACGCAAAAGCTGGGCGAAGGCCGGGGACGATCTCGTCGCCTTCGCCAACGCGCTGCGCCTTGGCGAGGCAGAATGGTGCCGCAAAGGCGATGTGCTCCTGTGCCTGGAGCCTGAAGGCAGCCTCATCCACCGCACGCTCAAGGCGCTCACCCAGGTCATTCCAGGCACCACCTGCATCACAGACGCCAATGCGGCAGGCAGCGCGCCCATTGTCGCCTTCGGCACCCGTGACAGTCTCGGCAAGCTCACTGGCCAGGAACGTCTCGCCTTCTGCCTCGACAGCGATCTCGCGCCTCTGCCCTCCACCACCGTGCTGCGTGGTTACATCGACGCTGAAAGCAGCATCCTCGTCTCCGTCGAAGTTCCCGACCCAGAAATGCCCGTCGGCGAGGAAGGACTCCAGCTCGGCAAAAAAGCCGGTTCACTCGGACGTCTGCTGCCCGGTTTAAACCTCGAAGCCATCGACCGCGGCGTACGCATCAGCGGCTTGATGCCGGGCAAAGACACGGTTGTGAACCTCGCGGGTGTGAAGCTCGATGAGCAGGGCTTTTTGGTGATGAGTT
This sequence comes from Verrucomicrobiaceae bacterium, assembly GCA_964201265.1. Taxonomy (GTDB): domain Bacteria; phylum Verrucomicrobiota; class Verrucomicrobiia; order Verrucomicrobiales; family Verrucomicrobiaceae; genus Prosthecobacter. The sequence continues at coordinate 1,674 of CAXNGR010000432.1, read as the reverse complement.
GATGCTGGTGGGACAGGTGTTTCACCTGTCACGAGTCTGGCGGGCATTCTGCCCGCCCTCATCGGGGCAGAATGCCCCATGCACCCGTGACAGGCAGGATGCCTTTCCTACGGGCGGCTTACCGCTTGGCCGATTTCGATCATTTCGGTGCTTCCAACGAAATGATCCCCAACCCGCTGGCCGCTGTTTAAACAGGCGGTGCGTACCTTCTCCACCACGGCTTCAAAGTTGCGGTAATCGTTGTAGCCAAGCACCTTGGCAAAGTCACGGCTGGACCAGAATTCGTTGCCCGCAGGATTGGTGCGGCGGATGGTTTCAAAGGGGGATCTGCGGGTTCATGGCCGTGGAAGGTTAGGAGACAGTTTCGGCAGCGTCCTTGTTTCTTGGGATTTGAATGGCTTGCTGCCAGTAGTGATACGCCTCTGGGTTCACTGGCTTGATCTGTTTGTCCATCCACTCCCATTCGGTGTCTTTGAAGGTAGCCTGCTTGAGAGCAGTCTGGGCTTCGGGAGTGCTTGAGTAGCGCATGGCCTGGAGGTCGATGGCGGCTCCCGCCCGCAAATGCGCGGCCAGACAAGCGGTTCGTGCGGCGAGGGTGCGCAGGTTGTTTTCGCCAATGCTGGCGGTGAGGTGGCTTCGCAGTTTGTTGAAGCCGTCCCAGAGCAGCGGATGGTCGGGGAACTTCTCTGGAGTGCGGACCTGGGTGGGTGTGAGTTGCAGACAGGCGCGGATAGTGTCGTCGAGGGACGCGGCGGCGGTGTGGAGGCCACCCCGGTAGGCGGATTCCTTGGCTTGCACTTTGTGATAGGTGTCGGCGATGACCTGTCCGTTGCTGGCGGAGGCGAAGAGCGTGCCCACATCGAAGAGTTGCTTCACGACCTGCATGACATCACCAGGAGTGCCGTCGGCTTTCCGCAGCGGCACGCCGGTTGTGGTTGGGGCGAAGGCAGTGAGCTTGTCACCCAGCAGGCTTTCGAGGGTGGGCACTTCCACCAAAACTTCGGTTTCTGGCTGGAGGAAACTGGTGGCGATGGGCTTTCTCTCCGTGGTGTGGACGCGCTCGGGTTCATCCACCACATCCAGCAGGATACAGTTGGCAGACTGGGTTTGCACGCCGAGGGCGGAGTGGAAGTAGAACTTGAAGTGTCGCCGCTTCGGCATTCGTGCAGGGTCGCGCTCATGCTCTTCCCATTGGTGGAAAGGCTCGCTGGTGCCGATGGGAGCCAGGGCTTGGGGCAGTTCCTCCCCCTGGAGCGAGCAGAGGATGTCAATATCGATGCTCAGCCGGTGCAGCACCGGCAGGTGGAGCAGGAGGCTGGTCCCACCCCGGAACACCAGGGGGATGCCCGCTTGCTGCAGCTTCCCCAGCAGCGCCAGAGCGTGAATGCAGCGTTCCAGGAGCTGGGGATCACAGCCATTCAGACGCCGGGCCTCGGCCCTCAGCCAGGCTCCATCGAAGGCTGTTTTGGGGATCATTTATTGAGTTAATCATCTCAACATTGTTGGAAAATGTTGAGTTAGTTAATTGAGCCGCCTCGCTGAATTGAGTGGGTAGCTGGTGGCACAGAAGGGCGGGAGATGTCAGATTCAGAGATGGATCAGAACGACCTGTTTGCCATCGCTTTGGGATTGAGTACGCCTTGGAAGGTTGTGCGGAGTGGGTTTGAGGAGGCA
>CAXNGR010000431.1:0-4639 GCA_964201265.1 Verrucomicrobiaceae bacterium | reverse complement strand
GTTGGCAGCGGCGCGGTGTTTTATTTGATCCCTCCAGCCGACCGAACGCAGAAGTGGGAGCCGGTGAAACTCACGCATGAGCCGACGACCCACCGCATGAAGTGGGTGCGCAACCGCGCCGGCCGTCATGACCTCGTGGTGGTGCCACTGCATGGCCGGGGCAATGACAAGAACGGCGAAGGAGCCGGTGTGCGCACGCTGGCCTACCACATGCCGGATGATCCGCGCAAAGAATGGAACATCACGCTGGTGCAGGGCACGATGCACAAGACGCACAACCTCGACATCATCCCCGCGCCCGGCACCCAGGCGGAGAGCCTGCTGATCTGTGGACGTGAAGGTGTCGTGCGCCTCGACCAAACCGACAACGGCTGGAAAGAGCAGTGGATCGCGCAGCATCCGAAGGACTCCACCGAGTTGCAAGGCGCGGGTGAAGTGCGCTACGGTGCCTTCGCCGGCGGCCAGCCTTATGTGGCAACGATCGAGCCGATGCATGGCCACGAGCTTGTGATTTACACCCCACCCTCCGACGGTCCGAAAAACGGCCCTTGGCAGCGCCGGGTGCTCACGAGCGATCTCGTCGATGGTCATGCCATCGCCACTCATGATCTGCTCGGATTGAACAACCGCCAGATCGTCGTCGGCTGGCGTGCACAACAGAAGATCGGCAAGGTGGGGGTGAAGCTGTTCTGGACGACGAAGGAGGACGGCAGCGGCTGGAAGAATGCTTTCATCGACGACGGCGGGATGGCCTGCGAGGATGCTGTTTGTGCGGACTTGGATGGAGATCGTGACCTGGAGATCATCGGTGCGGGTCGCCGCAGTAAGAATCTCAAGATTTACTGGAATCAGCGAAGCCAGTGAAAATAAAATCCATTCACTGGCTCTAGCTGTTGGGTTGCGCAGGCGCGGATCATGCTTCTAAAATCCGAGCTCTCATGAAAACCCTGCGCCTCGCCACCCTTGCTCTTGGAGCGCTTCTTTTCAGTCAATGCACACTGCCAGACATGACGCTGCTCTCCTCACGTCGTGAGTTGATGCGTCGTCCTTTGCTGGTCATGCCCGCTGTCGCCTCCCAGCCGCCGCTCTATGTCTGGCATGGCAGCGGCACTCCCGGCCCACTGAGTGTGAACATCGACCTGAGCGAGCAGAAGGCTTATCTTTTCAAAGGCGGCCAGAATGTCGGCTGGACCTATGTGGCTTCTGGGCGCAGCGGCTTTGCCTCGCCGACGGGCACCTTCCGCATCACGGAAAAGATCGTGGACAAGCGCTCCAACCGCTATGGCATGATCTTTGACCGCAACGGGAATGTGGTGAACAGCAACGCTACCGCTGGCGTCTCGCGTATTCCTCCTGGCGGTCGCTTTGTCGGTGCCAAAATGCCCTACTGGATGCGCATCACCAACTACGGTGTGGGCATGCACGCTGGGGCGATCCCGCGTCCTGGATCACCCGCGTCCCACGGCTGCATCCGCCTGCCGCGTGACATGGCCGAAACGATCTATCAGCACGCCAGCGTCGGCACTCGGGTGACGATCATGCATTGAGGGGGAGGTTTGCGGTAGTTGGCAATGGTTGGCTGTTGTTTGCCATGGTTGCCGGAACAGCCAACTTCAGCCTTCCGTCCGCATCGCACCCGCCAGAATCTCCTCAAACCGCCGCATCCAGGCCTGCGGATCTGCTTCTCGCAGCAGCCATTGGCGGCCGGCACGTCCGATGGCATGACGCGCGGTGGCGGGCGTGGCCTCCATCTCCAGCACATCGTTCACGAGGCCGCCCACGTCCCCTGGCTCATGCTGAAGACCGGTGACGCCATGCTGCACGATTTCGGTCAATCCGCCGGACTTGGCCGCGAGCACGGGCTTGCCATAATCATACGCCTCATACACCACGAGACCTAGCGGCTCCCACCAGGTGGACGGCACGATCACCGCCCGGCAGCGCCGCAGTGCCTCGCGCTTCGTCTCACCGCCGGTCTGGCCGAGAAAGCCGATGTACGGATTCGTCCGCATGCGGAGCTGCACCACCTGCTCCAGCGGCCCCTCGCCCGCGATGTGCAGCAGCGGCGTGCGGTCTCCTAGCTTTCCGCGCAGCACATCCCACGCGTCCAGTAGCGTGGCGATGCCCTTCGTTTCCGTCAGCCGGCCGAGAAACAAATAATAGCCCGCGTCCTCCGCCTCAGGTGCGCTCGGCATGGCGTGCCAAGCGTGCCGCAGTGTGTGGATGCGTGAGGCAGGCAGCGCCCCGGCAGCGACAATTTTCTGCCGCATGAAGTCCGACACCGCGATCCACGCCTTCACGCTCTGCAACCACCCGCTGCGGTGCAGCATCTTCAGCATCAGCGCAAACAGGGCGCTCTTCACCACCGAGTTCTGCCACGCCCCGGCGAAAATCTCTCGCCAGTAATTGCCGTACAACGCGTCAGGCAGCAGACGGCCCTTCACCTGCAACGTCCCACCGACAGAGAACGGTCGGTAGTTGTGCAGAAACTGGACGACTGGCAGGCCGCGTTGCAACGCCGCGTGGTACAGCGCTGCCGAGCCCACCGGGTGAAGGTTGTGAAACACCGCCGCTTGGGCACCGCTCGCATCCAGCGCTGTGTCAAACCGCTCGCGTGCCTCGCGATTGTAGAACAGCCGTACTGCCTGCTGAAACTTCGACGGAGCAGTCTCACCAGTCCATTCCGCGCTCTCAAAACCACACCAAGTCATCGGATGCGTGGCACCAAGATCTTCGTGGATCTGCCCCACGATCATCTCCTCGCCGCCACGGAAGAGGTAGCGGTTAAACACATGCAGCAGGGCGCAAGATGAATGCGGGGGGGAGGAAACCATCGGAAAAGGCAGGCGGGCGCACAACAGACGCCGTCATCAGCGGTTTGCCAAGCAGAACACGGGCCACGCCGCATGTCGGGCTTCATCGCAGAGCTTTCTTGCCTAAATTCACGCAGCGTGATATTCCCGTGCGGTTATGAGGATTTTCACCCGCCGCGCCTTCGTCGCTTTGCTTGCCCTTGTGGCGGTCGCGTCTGCGCAGGAGGCCGCCATGCGTCCGTGGAAGGACACGCAGGGCCGCATCATTCAGGCTGCCTTCGTCAGCGCCACGCCCGAAAACGTCACCGTACGCATGGCGGACGGCAAGGAGCATCAGATCGCCCTCACGCGCCTCAGCGTCGAGGATCAGGCCTTTGCGAAAAGCCAAGCCACATCTCAGCCGCCCGCGCCCTTGGCTGCCAAGGCTCCCCAGCCAACGAGTGATCGTGTTCCGGTCGAAAAACGTGTCTGGCCGCAGAATGTCATCGTGCCGTCCGGCTCCATCGAAATCCAGCCAGTGGAGGAATCCGCCCCAGCCCGGAAGTTTGTGTACCGTTCCGAGGCCTTCGAGTTCACGTCCCAGGCAAAACTGGCCGGCAGCGTGATGAAGGAAGTCGCCCGCACCTTCGAGTCCACACGGAAACTCATCACCGACCTGCCCTGGGGCGTCGTCTGCCGCCCGCCAGAAGGCATGGAGCGCTACCAAGCCGCGCTTTACGAGACACGGAACGATTACATCGCCGCCGGTGGCCCGCCAAACTCCGGCGGTGTGTACATGACCGGAGACAAAATCTTCAAGGTGCCCTTCCCCAGCATCGGCCTCAAGCTCCTCGGCAAGACCTACGCCAAGGACGCCGACTACGACGGCGGCACCCTCATCCACGAGATCACGCATCAGTTGATGCACGACTACCTGCCCTTCCTTCCCGTCTGGGTCATTGAGGGCACCGCCGAATACACCGAGATGATCCCCTACAACGCCGGCACCTTCCGCGCTGACTCCCACAAGTCCGGGCTGCGGGATCACATCCAGGAGATGATCAAGCGCGGCTATAGCGCCAGCATCGGCAATCTGGAGACTCACATGACCATGAACCGCGGCCAGTGGTCTGGCATCGCCGACTCCTCCAACCGGGCCATGGGCGAGCTCTACTTCCGCTCCGTGTTGATCCTCTATTTCTTCTGCCACCTCGACGGCCAAGGCGGAGCTAAAAAACTGCCCCAAGGCCTGCGCTTCATGAAGTTCCTCGACGCCGTGCATGCCGAGACCGAGGCGCTGCGCACCTTCTTCAAAGATCCACGCGTCAAACGCAGTCCCGACGGCAGCTTCACCTACCCCACCAGCTTTCCCCCGCCGGACATGAAGCCCGAGACCGGCCCCTTCAAACACCTCAAGCTTCTCCTTGATGACCGCAGCTACTCGCAGATCGCGGAGGAGATCGTCGAGGGCTACAAAAGCATCGGCCTCAAAGTCTCGGCGAACTGAGCGCGGCCACTTCGGCAGCCACCTTCGACTCGTGCAGGCCGAGATACCCCGCATCGCAGGCCCCAGTATCCTCGATTTCACCGCTAAGAGGCAGAGGAACTGAGAGACACGGCCTACGGAACACGCGGCATCAGATTCAGAGCCGCCTCAAACTCATTCTTTCCGTGTCATTCCGCGTGTTCCGTAGGCGTCCACATCTGTCTTTCCTCCGCTCGAACCCGCCGCTGCGACGAATATGCCCAGGCTATTTGCCTGCGCTTGAAACTGCCACATGTGCATTTCCGATAGTGCGCCGTGCGAAAACGGGCTTCACAGAGGGCGTTGGTTCTGCCTACCATCG
>CAXNGR010000430.1:0-4639 GCA_964201265.1 Verrucomicrobiaceae bacterium | reverse complement strand
TTGACCTCCATGAGCGATTTTTCATCACTCGTAGATTTGCTACCATTTAGGACACGGCGAAAGAGCAGGAATTTGCCATCGCGCGTGATGCTCAACCCGTAATGCATCAGTCCGTTGGTTGGAGTATCCCGAAAACGAATGGGCCAGACGTAAGTCCCGCCGGTGAAGCGCATGCGTGAACGGATGGCCATGTCCTTGCCGCTCGGAGCATTGAGGTAAGTCTTTTGCACGCGCATCCAGCCGTCTGGAAGTTCGGTGAAGCCGGGGCTTTTTTTCATAGCCTCGGTGAAAACGGGGCGCCATGCGCTCCCTGCTGCTGGTGCGACTCCTGGAGCAGTCCTGGGTGGCGTCGTGTCCACAACGGGCACCGAACCCGGCGCACGGACTTCAGCCTTGTGAAAGATGATGCCGCCGTTCCAACCGCCGACAGCAAGGCGCTTGGGATCCGGCATGGCATAATCGGCAACGCCGCCGAGCCGTTTGAAATCGCCACTCCACTTCAGCACTTCGCGACCATTGATCAGGGCGCGCAGGGAGCCTTTGCGTACCTCGACTAGGCTGCGATAGCGCTGACCTGACAACAGTCGTGGTCTTTTAATCACCGCGTCTTTGCGAGTCGGAGCATCCATGCCAATACCGTCCAATACCGGACCAAAACCGAACAACGTCGGATTGGTGTTTTTGAATCCCATCTTCCATAGAATGGATTTGCCCTGCAGTGGAATAATCTGACTGGCTTCCTGGATGCCTTCTTTGAGGGTGAATTCGATCTCGAAGTCGTACTCTTCAGGTGGCGTGTGGCGGAAGGCGAGGAGTTGCGGCCCTTGAGTTCGTTTCAGCACCAGCTCTCGGCCGCGCACTTCCCACTCACTCTTGATCGCGTCGCGTTTGGCATCCACGAGGGCGATCAGATTCACCGGTCCCGTCACAGTGGGGGGCGATGAATTTGCCGATGGCAGGGTGCGGTTTGTCTGACCGGCGTCGTCAGCAGTCACATCAGGAGTCGGCTTGGCTGGCTGCTTTCCACCTGAAAGCATGAAGAGACCTGCCAGCCCGCCGATCACGACCATCGCGACGAGGTAAATCAGCGTGTCGTTGGATTTTTTCTTCACCGGGGGTGCCGCAGGTGGCCGGCTCTGCCCCTGCGGCATGGGCCGTGAGCCACGCGGACCCGCTTGCGGCTGAGCGCCGCTGGGTCGGTTGGCCACTGGCTGCTGTGCCGGTGCGGCAGCCGGTTTCGGCTCCTCCTTCACGAGGGGTTGCGTCATGATCACATCGAGATCACGCCGAATCTCCGTCGCGTCCTGATAACGCAGCTCGCGGTCGGTCTGCATGGCTTTCAGAATCACCGCGTCATAGCGCGGATCGCTGCCCACCTTCGTGCTTGGCATCGACCACATGCCGCGTGGGATTTCACCGGTGAGCATCTGGTAAAGCATCACGCCCATCGCATACAAATCCGCACGACCATCCACCACCGTGCCGGGAGAGAGCGCCTCGGGAGCCACGAAATCGGGTGTACCCATCGCGGTATTTGTCTTCGTCAGTCCGCGCTGGCTGGAATCGTTCATCTTGGCCAGTCCGAAGTCCGCCACCTTCACTGTGCCTTCTTGGTTGATGAGGATGTTGGCTGGTTTGATGTCGCGGTGGATGACGCCGTTCTTGTGTGCGTATGCCAACGCGTCGCCGACGTGCGCGGTGATCGCCAGGGCGTGGTCCTGCGCCAGTTTGCCCTGTGCGCGGATCATCTGCGACACATCCGTGCCGTCGATGAACTCCATCACGATGTAGAGCAGCCCGGCCTGCGTTTCACCAAAATCATATACCTTCACTATGCCAACATGATTCATCCGAGCCATCGTGCGGGCCTCGTTCTTGAAGCGCTCGGCGAAGTTTGCGTCCAGATCGTCGATCAAATCCCCCGGCAACACCTTAATGGCCACGGTGCGTTGCAACGAGACCTGCCGGGCCTTGTAAACTGCGCCCATGCCACCGCGTCCGAGCAGCGAGATGAACTCATACTGCGGCAGCATGGCCTGCATGTCTTCCAAGGTCGGCGGTTGCCAGCCTTTGGAGGGTTTGGAACTGGAGGATGCGGTGCTCATGTTGATGTGATGACGTAAAAGCTTCAGCGCGTCACCTTGCAGTTTGGGATGGCCTTTTGCAGTCTGGCCACGGCGGCATCATTGACTGAGGTGTTTGAAATGACGAGCGAGGTCAGGCTCGTGAGTGCTTCGAGCTTTCCAAGCCCGTTGTTGCCGATCTGGGTGGAGGAAACGTCAAGATACTGCAGGATGCCCGCGTTGGTGATGGCGGCAGCTGCCTTGTCGCCGAAGCTGGTGCGGTCCACGCGCAGATCCACAAGCTTAGGAAGCTGGCCCAGCATGGCGAAGGCCTTGTCCGAGGCCTTGCCCTGCGTGATGCGAATGCTGCTGATCTGCACGCAGGCAGCCAGAGCTTCGATTCCTTTGTCATCAAGGCCGGAGGCGAGAAAATCCACGCGGCTGAGATTGGCAAGGAACGGCATGGGCACCAATCCTTCCCCAGTGAAGCCAGGTGCGTACTGCACGCCCAGCTCGCGCAGCTTTTTCGCTCCGGCCAGATGCTTGAGCACCGCATCCGTCACAGCGGGAACGCCTTCCAGGTTGAGGAAATCAAGATCCTCATTGCCGGCAAGAAACGCATAGGCGTCATCCGTCAGGCGTTTGTTCTCCGGAGCGCGGACATTCACACGTCGCAATTGATGCAGGCCCTTCAGGGCCTGGAAGTCGGCGCTCGTAACGGTCTTGTTCGCCCCTTGGTAAGTGTCAAAATAGAGCTCGTGGATTTCAAAAGGAGCGGCGGGAATGGTGTCCGGAGTCTTCACCTCCACGCGGACGCCGTCCTTCACGACGACACACGAGCCGCCATTGCTCACCAGGAACTTCGCAGCCGTATACGATGCATCGCCACTGACCGCAGGCGTTGGTGTTGGCAGTGCGACTGCCTGCGTCTGAACCGGAGTAATGGTGGGTTTCTTCGCCGCCTTTTCATCGCGCAAGGCCTGGACTTTGGTGGCCTCGTCGATTTTGCCCGCCTTGGTGAGTTCGGCGACGTGGGCATCCAGCGCCTTGAGATAAAGAGCAAGCAGCGGAGCGGCCTTGGCATCGCGGTCGGCGGAAATTTGGGCGAGCGCAGTTCGGTAGGTGCCGCGCAAAGTCTTGAGCGCTTCGGGCGTGTCCGTGGCATCTTCCACAGGGACCCCAGCGCCTTTCTCGATGGCAGCTTTCTCCGCATCCAGCGCGGTGACTTCAGTGAGGCTGCCCTTGGCCTTCGCTGCCGCACGAGCGCGGGCGATGCCGTTGGCGACGTAGCTCTGATTCAACGCGGCGACCGCAAGCTCAAAGGGCTTCTGTGCGTCGGCCTGATAACGAGTCTGGAAGCCGGACTCGAGTTTGGCGAGATACGGGTCTGCTTGAGTCTGTGCACCGCCCGGTGCATCGCCGGCTCTCACCGGGGAGAGAATTCCTCCGTCCAGCGGTTTGATGCGAATCCTGTGCCACGTCACTGGGTCGATGCTTTTCATGCCTGGACGCGCATGATCCTCCAGTGCAAAATTTCGGCTGTCGAGATCCGTGATCGGGCCTTGAAATTGGAAGAGTGGCTTGTCCTCGAAAGTGACAGCGATGTCGGCTTGATCGCCGTTCAGACGAACCAACGCTTTGGCTCGGTAGCGGCGACCATTTTCCAGTTGGTGCGGTGTGCGCGTGGGATTGTCCGCATCCCTAGTGGTGGTGCCACGAACAAACACCAGGCCAGCGAAGGGGCTGAACTCCTGCAAGTGCGCCGCCACGCTGCGGTCGGCCGCGAGCGGGAGAAGCAGGGTGACCGTCCCCGCAGGTCCACGCTTGGTGAACTCGACCTCCATTTGATAGGATCCCTTCACCCGCACGGGCAACATGAAAGCGAAACGAACCGCCACCTTGGGGTCTGCGGCGGGATCCGGCTCCACAAGCAAATCCGTGCCTTCACGGTGCCAGATGCCGCCAACGGCATCTTTGGAAACATCCGCCAGAGCGAGTAGGTCCGCCTCACCGGAGATCGTGTTTTTTGCCGTGTCGAGGCCAGCGAGCAGGCTGATCGAGTCCGCAGATGTTGCGGGCATCGCGGGTTTGGGTGTGGCGGCGGGCGAAAGGGACAGCCACTGAATATCGCGCACATCCACGGGGCTGCGCGTCCAAAGCACCACGCTGCCGGGCAGCTTGGGGAGGCGCTCGCTCAGGAGCGGACGACCGTCCACATGGACCGAAACCGTATCGCCCACGGAAGCGACGGCGAGAACGTATTCCTGCCCCGGAGTCAACGGCGCGGAGAGAGCGGCCTGCGCGAGCAGCTTCCGCTCGGCAGCCACCGGCGAATCCCGGTGCAGCATCACGGCGTCTCCTCTGGGAGTGATCTGTGCCCGGTAGGAACCGACGGCATTGGTGCTCTGCGCCGAAATGCCAGCGCTGTTAGGCACGAAGCGCAGCCGGGCGCGTAAGGCGATGTCGGGCGGATAGCCGGGAACGAAACTGGACTTGGTCAGCTTGCCCCAGCCATCGGCCTGCACGGCGTCGGACGGGAGCGACTGCCAGCCGGTGGCGGGGAGGCTGGCGATGGG
>CAXNGR010000429.1:0-4647 GCA_964201265.1 Verrucomicrobiaceae bacterium | reverse complement strand
CCGCCCTCGGAAAAAACACCGCCGAGTGATGCCATCGTGCTTTTTGATGGGAAAGACCTCTCCAAGTTCAAGCGGCAGCCGCGCAAGGACGATCCTGACACCTCAGACGTGCCGAAGTGGAAGATCGTGAGCGGTTATGCCGAGATCGTTGGCAAATCCGGCAGCATCGACACGCGGGATAAGTTCGGCTCCTGCCAGATCCACCTCGAGTGGGCCACGCCCGCCGAAGTCGTCGGCAAAAGCCAGGGCCGGGGCAATAGCGGCGTGCTCATCCACGGCTGGGGCGAGGTGCAGGTGCTTGATTCGTATGAAAATGACACCTACCCCGACGGCCAGGCCGCCGCGATCTACCACCAATACCCACCGCTGGTGAACGCCTGCCGCAAACCGGGCGAGTGGCAGAGCTACGACATCATCTGCGAGTGCGCGAAGCTCGATGAGAAAGGCAACGTGCTGCAACCTGCCCGCATGACTGTCATCCACAACGGCGTGCTCGTGCATCACGCCTTGCCGATGGAAACGAAGGTGCAGGAATTCGGCTTCTCGCTTCAAGATCACCACACTCCCACGCGCTACCGCAACATCTGGGTGCGTCCGCTGCACCGCTACGACGAAAACGCGAAGGCTCCTTGAGGAGAGGGACCATCCTGGTCCCTCTTTGTTTTCCGGGGGTGCAGGATGATCCCCCTCCTGGTCAGCCAAGCTTCGCGCCGAGGCGTTTCAGCATCGACTCCAGCATGCGACCGTATTTGACGTAGCTGTCGTACTGCTCCTTGGCCTTCTGCTCGGGAGAAAGATCGTCAGCGGCACCCGCACCGTGGAAGACGACGGCGACGTGCGGCTCGATGCTGATGTAGCCCTCGTAACCGGTTTCGACGAGGTCTTTCATGATGCGCTCGGTCTGCCCTTCACCTTCGCCGGGGAAGGTATAAACGGCGTCGTTCTTGGTCTTGTCCCAGATGCCGTCTTTCACGTGGACGTGCGCCATGAAGGGCTTGATCGCTTGGTACATCTCCCAGGCGTCCTGCTTGTGGCCCGGCTTGTCGCGGTTGTCGATGAAGACGGGGTTGCCGGTATCAAAGACCCATTTCATGCCGGGCACGGCCTCGGCCATGCGCTTCACATACGAAGGACTCATGCCGCCCCAGTTCATGCAGTTTTCGTGAACGACAGTCAGTCCGGCGTCGGCGAAGCGCTTGTTGATCTCAATCATGCGCTTGATGCGCTCCGGAGCGAACTGCTCCTCAAGATCCTTGCCGCCCTCGTCTTTGCAGACGGCGTAGCTCATCACGCGGATGAGTTTCGCGCCAAGACGCTGCATGCGCGGAATGGCACGACTGATTTCGGCCTCGGTGATGCTGAAGTCGTCGGTGATTTTTTTGGCCCAATTGCCAATCAGCGAGCCAAAGCCGCTGATCTTCATGTTTTTCTCCGCCAGACGGGCCACCACCTTGTCGAACACCGCGTCGGGGATCTCGTGCAGATTGCCCTTCACGCCGTCGATCTCGACGCCACGGGACTCAATGCTGTCCCAGCCGAGTTCCTGGTGGGCCTGGATTTGCACATCAAGAGATGCGCCTGCTTCGTCTGCGATGCCGGTGAGTTTGATCATGGGGGAAAAAGGGAAGTTGGAGCGGGATTGATGGATGGTTGAGGAGGGGATGCAAGGTTCGGCTTTGACAAAACACACCGATGCAGCGGACGGTACCGGATGTCTGACGCGAAATCCGCCACCCGAAACCTCGAATTCCTGCTACTTGGCGGCACGCTGCTGTTTTACATCGCCGTAACGCTGCTGGCGCACCGCCCGGACTTGATCTGGGATGAGGGGCGCTACCTGGGATACGCGGAAAATCTCACGCACGGGTTTTATGCCCCTTCGGAGAATCCAGACGTGATCAACGGACCCGGCTATCCGCTGGTGCTCGCCGGTTTGTTGCTGGTCAAGGTGACATTGCTCGGTCTGCGCCTGTTCAACGCGGTTTTCATGGCACTGGCCGCGTGGTTCAGTTTCCGCGCGGTGCTGCCGTATGCTGGAAAACGCTGGGCGCTGGGCGTGGCGCTAGTAACAGCCTTCCATCCGAGCTTGGTACGCACCGCGCCGTATTTGATGACGGAGGCGCTCTCCATCGGCTGCATCGCCGGTTTCGCGTGGGCATTCACAACGGCCATGCGGGCCGAAAAATCGAGCTGGTTGACGATTCTGGCCGCCGCATTCGCCTTCGCCTGGCTGACGCTCACGCGGGTGTTTTTTGGCAATGTGATCATGGCATCCGTCGCCTTCCTCGTGCTGCTGCTGCCGTTGTGGAAAAGCCAGCGCACAGTTTTGCTGCGAGCGCTGGCTGTTTTGGCGCTCGCCTTCGCGATGTGCGTGCCCTGGCTGGCCTATACGAAGGCGAAGACGGGTGAAAATCTGTGTTGGTCCACGAACGGCGGAGAACTGCTCTACTGGGCCACCAGCACGCACGAGGGCGAAAACGGCCACTGGTTTTCCGAGGAGGACGCGCAAAACAAGCCCGAACTCGTCGCCAACGGTCACCGGGACTTCTACAAGGCGAACTACTACCTCCCGGTGAAGGAGCGCGAGGCCGCGCTGAAGAAAAAGGCGCTCGAAAACATCCGCGCCAATCCAACAGGCGTGATCAAGAACTGGTTGAGCAACTGGGGCCGCCTAGTTTTCGGCATGCCACGCTCCTATCAGGCCGAGGAGCTAATCATGCTCGTGCTCGTGGCGGTGAATGGGCCGCTCTTGCTGGCTGTTTTGACCGCTTTGTGGGTAGGCTGGAGATGTCGGGGCACGATTCCCGCTGAAATCCTGATTCTGGCCCTCATGACCTTCATCTACCTCGGAGGCACCAGCCTGCTGCCTGGATTGCCACGTTACACGATCGTCGTCTGGCCATGGCTCGGGCTGGGTGTGGCGGCGGTGTTACAACGGCATTTGAAAGTGATGCTTCAAGGCGGCGGAGTCTCCTGACTCCGTCGTTTTCGCATCCGGGGTCGGAGGCTCCGACACCTTGGAAAGCTGGTCATTCGATGCGCTACCCCTCTCAAATTTGATACAATCATCAAAAACTGACTGCATTTGAGATAATTTTCATAAAATTGCCTTGTCTGTGATAAATCTTGGTTTATCATAGTAATTATGAAATTAGTTGATCAGTCCACCCCGAAACCTTCCAAAGTCCTCGTCTGCCTCGGCACACGGCCTGAACTCATCAAATTTGCGCCCATGATCAAGGCGCTGGAAAACCGGGGCATTGATCTCGTGACGGTGAATACCGGCCAGCACACGGACCTGCTGCAGCCGCTGTTTGAACTCTTCAACATCCGCCCCAAGCACAACCTGGAAGCGATGGTGGCCGGACAAAGCCTCAACGCGCTCGGCAGCCGCCTGCTGGAGCGTCTGGACCCCGTCTTGGAGGCCGAGAAGCCCGATCTCGTCATCGTGCAGGGAGACACCTCCTCCGCCGTGATGGGTTCCCTCGCCGCGTTCAACCGCCGCATCCCCGTGGGCCATCTGGAAGCCGGTTTGCGCTCTGGCAACCCGCTCAGCCCCTTCCCAGAGGAAATGAATCGCCGCCTCGTCGGCCAGATCGCCGCGTATCACTTCGCCGCCACCGAACGCAACCGCCGCACGCTGCTGGACGAGGGTGTCGCCGCTGATTCCATCCATCTCGTGGGCAACACCGTCGTCGATGCCCTGCACCAGACTTTGAAAACCACGCGCCCCGGCAAAACGGTCGAGCTGATGCAGCAATGGGCGGCTGGAAAGCGCCTCGTGCTCGTCACCACGCATCGCCGTGAGAACTTTGGCGAGACGATGAGCCAGCACCTGCGGGCGCTGCGTGACTTCATCGAGAGCGAGCCAGACCTTTGCATGATTTTCCCAGTGCATCCGAATCCAAACGTGCGCGCCGCCGTCGCCGCCGAGCTGGATCATCACCCGCGCATCCGCCTGACGGACCCGATGGGCTACCGCGATTTTGTGCATCTGCTCTCGCACGCCTGGCTGATCGTCTCCGACTCCGGCGGCATCCAGGAGGAAGCCACCGCGCTGGGCAAGGCGATGATCGTGCTGCGTGAGAACACCGAGCGCCCCGAGGCCGTGGAGTGCGGCGTGGCACGTCTCGTCGGCGAATCTCCCGAACGCCTGCGCGAAATGCTGCGCATGGCTCTCATCGACGAGGTCTGGCACGCCAGCGCCAGCCGCTCCCGCGATGTCTTTGGCGATGGCCACACCGCCGAGCGCGTGTGCGACGTGCTGTTCGGCGCAGCGCCTAAAACGACCGCCATCGAGCCGATGCGCCTCGCCGCCTGAGTTTTTTCAATTCCTCGCGTCATGAAACCCGCCGCCAGCATCTCGCTCGATCTCGACAATCTCTGGAGCTACCTGAAAACGCAGGGCGCTCCAGGCTGGGAGAGCTTTCCAGGTTATCTGGACGTGGTCGTGCCGCGCATTCTCGACGTGCTCGAACGCTGCGGCCAGCGCATCACCTTTTTCATCGTCGGCCAGGACGCCACGATGGAGTCGAACCGCGCCGTGCTGCGTCAAATCGCCGACGCGGGGCATGAGATCGCGAATCACTCGTTCATGCACGAGCCGTGGCTGCATCTTTACAGCCGCGAGCGTCTGCATCAGGAAAT
>CAXNGR010000428.1:0-4659 GCA_964201265.1 Verrucomicrobiaceae bacterium | reverse complement strand
GGATCGCATCAAAAACGCCGAGGCGGGAGCCGTCGCAGGCAAAACAGCTCTTGTCGCTGCCCAGACCGCTGCCAAATCCGCCAGTGATGAAATCGGCATTCTGCAAAAGGTGCCCACCTCACTCAAGGCGGCCCAGTTCAACACTGGCGTGCTCGTCGAGAAGGAAAAACTCGCCAAACTGGAAACCGATTTCGCGGACTTCAGCGAGGCCAAAAAAGACGCCGAGGCCGCCAAAGCCTCTGCCGCAGCCCGCATCGAAGAATCCAAGAAAGCCATCGCCGAATTTTCCGCCGCTCAGCCTGTACTTGAGGCCGCATTGAAGAAACTCCAAGGCGAGGCCACCGCACTCGATGCCGCCACCAAGCCTGCACGCGATGCCGATGCCGCCGCCGCCGCCAAGGTGGCCGAACAGAAGAAAATCATCACCACCAAGGAAGCCGAACTCGCCGCCGCCGCCAAAGCGAAAGACGAAGCCATCGCCGCAGCGAAAAAAGCTGCCGATGACATCGCCAAGCTCATCGAAGCCAGGAAAAAGAGCCTTGCCGAGGTAAACGCCAAGCTCAAAGGCCCGGAAGACCAAGTCACGGCCAAAAAAGCACCTGTGGCGAAGCATGAGGGCAGCCTTGCCACCTCGAAGAAAGCCGCAGTCGATTTGACTGCCATTCTCCCTTCCCAGGAAAAAGCCGTCAAAGACGCCGAGTCTGCCCTGTCCAAGCTCGCCGCCGACATCCTGGCCGCCGACAAAACGCTGGCCGATGTCCGCAAATCCACCGCAGACTCCGGCCGAGCCGTTCAGGCTGCTCGACAAGCGGTCGCAAAAGCTGAAAAAGCCCTCGCGGAAGCCAAGGCCAAAAATGCCCAAAATCCCGCGCTCGAACAAGCCATCAGCGACAGCAAAGCGGCTCTCGCCACGGCTGAAAAACAGGCCGCCGATGCAGCCATGCACCTCGGGGAGGCTCAGACCACCTCCGACAGCCGCCGTGATGCCCGCGCAAACGCCGAAAAAGCGCTGGCCGATGCCCGCAAAGCTGCCACCAAGAGCAAGGCGGATCTTGCCAGCACCAACACCGCCATTGCACAGACGGAGAAACAGCTTGCCGCAGCCAGGAACGAGCTCGCCGCCACCGAGAAAAACGCCGCGCCTCTTCGCGGCCAGCGTGACAGCATCGCCATAGAAATTGAAGCCCAGGGCAAAGCCCTCGCTGAGAAACAAGCCGCGCCTGCCGCCATCGAGAAGGACTACGCCGCCAAGATCGCCCCAATCAACGCCGCCCTCGCCGCCGCCAAAACGGCCCTTCCTCCGCTCGAACAAGCCTACGCCGCCGCCCACGCCAAACTCGATGCCGAGCAGAAGGTTCTCGACGCCAAAAAGGCCGAGGTCGCCAAGGCCAACACCGACTTTGAAGGCTCGAAGAAGAAGAAAGCCGACGCCGAGGCCACCATCGCTGCCGCCACCAAGGAAATTCCCGAGAAGGACAAGATCATCGCCGAAGCCACCGCCGAACTCGCCAAGCTCCAGCCGCAGCTCGACCCGATGCGCACCAAGGTGAAACAGATGAACGACCAGTATCTGACGATGCTGCCGAAGTAATATCTCGAATGCGCAAACGGTAAAGCCCGCCCCCGTGAGTCCTGATCAGCGACGTTTCCAATCGGTTTCTAGCTCCGCCAGAGCTTTGATCAACCGTTTAAGGCTCGGACATGCTTTCGTTGACTCGCTCATAACCCAATGACGATTCACAAAATCAGCAAGCGTGGAGTTGTATGCTGGTCCTTGGCGGCGATTGCCATTGTCGTCCACCCTAACCAATGACTCTCTTTTCTCGCGTCTTGGAGATCCGCAGATGATCTTAAGCAGCTCGGCCTTCGGATCGGGCAGCGTTTCGGGGGCATCAGGAAGATGATCCCGACGGGTGCCTAGAAACGCTGCAAGACCGGCTTCTGGCGGCAGCAGCCAAGCCTCCACTTCCCGCACTGCCACACGCAATAAGAAATCGCGGTGGCGCGGATACGGCAGCCATTCGGACAAGAGCGCGGGAGCGCAAGGCTGTGTGTCAAGGTCAGTGAGCAGCAGCAAAGGAGACGCCTTCGCCATATTGTTGAAAGCGGGAGTCTGCTTTTTGAGATACCCGAACCCGCCCCGTCTGAAGACGGCTCCCACGGCATAGTCGATGGGACGTTCCTGCAACAGACGTCTCAGGACCCATTCGCTGAGTTCGTCCTCAGCAGCCAAGTAGATGGGGATTGGCGGTTTCAATCGAACAGGGACAGTTGAGAGACTGATTCAGGAGCGGTCATCGGCAGCACAGCCTCTGCCATGCTCATTCCTCCCTCCAGCAATAGCCGGATAGTTTCCTTGCTGGACGCCAGCCCCACTTCAGTGCCTTCGCTGCCATGCGGCTTGAGCAAAGCCACTTCATCTGGCGCGATCCCGCGGTCGCTGAACAGTTCCGTGCTATGGGAGGAAACGATCACCTGCCGCTTCTTGGCACGTTGCAGCCGCCAAATCAGGTCGGGTAACTTCGCCACGATCGAGGTGTGCAGAGAAAGTTCCGGCTCCTCAAGCAGCAACAGGCTGTCTCCGTCCAACAATGTCCAAAGCAGACCGATCAGCCTCAATGTTCCGTCGGAAAATTGATCTTCGCGCTGGCGTCCGGCATTTGGACGCCAGTGTTGATAGACCGCCTCAAGGTGAGGAATCCCCTTCTCATCCCGCACATCACATAACTCTTTCAGTTCCGGCACGGCCAGTTGTAACGCTTTCTCGATTTTCCGCAGTCTTGACCGCCGAGTCTTCTCGGGTGTCTCCATAATCCGGTCCAAAAACTTGATACCAAAAGGATCTTCCCCTGCTGCGTCACGGTTCGCCAGATGCGGATACTTCAAGAGCTGCGGCACGAGATGAAGATAAAGAATTTTCTGAAACGATTCCGCTAACGGACGGAATGTGAGATTGGCGCTGATCTGTTCCAGATGCGTCTCAGTCAGCCGAAGTTCGTCCTTCTTGTCCTCCTTGTCTGGACGGTCCAGCAACAACGTCCCGTTCAACCAGACTTTTTCATGGGTAAGAACCACCCGCCGCAGACCGCGCGCCTGCTGTTTCATACCGATGCCGTAACGCCATACTTTCGCATCCACTCCCAGACCATCTTTGAGTTCCACTTCCAGAGCCACATCAGGGTCACGACGGGCTGCCAGACAGCGCAGCTTAGTGATACCGCCCCGTTCTGAGACCGCTTGCTCCAGACCACCGCCACTTTTTGCCACGTCACGGAGAAAGCGAAACGCGTCTAGCAGGTTTGATTTCCCGCTGGCGTTCGGACCTGTGATGAAAATTCGTTCGCCCAGCTTCAAATCCACCTGCGTGAAGTTGCGCCAGTTCTTAAGTTTTAGCCGCGTGAAGTGCATGCTGTGATAATGGACTGGATCAATGATCTGAGCAAACTTGATCTTCCCTTCACACCGCCACTGCAAAACACACGTTATTTCCACGACTGGACTACTTGGCATTCCGCGACATCATTCGCGCCCCATTACCCGCCGTGAAACCCTACTACATCACCACCGCCATCGACTACACCAACGCAGCGCCGCACATCGGCCATGCTTATGAGAAGGTGCTGGCGGATGTCATGGCGCGGTTTCAGCGGCTGAATGGACGCGAGGTGTATTTCCTCACCGGCGTGGATCAGCACGGCCAGAAGGTACAGAAGAGCGCCGAAAAAGCCGGGCAATCGCCGCAGGAGTTTGTCGATGGCATCACACAGCATTTCACGGCGCTGTGGGACAAGCTGAACGTGCGTTACGACGGCTGGGCTGCCACCACGGACATCAAGCACAAGCGCGTGGTGCAAGCCATGCTGCAAAAGCTGCACGACTGCGGCCAGCTCTACAAAAAAAGCTATGGCGGTTTCTACTCCGTGCGTCAGGAGCAGTTCCTCACCGACAAAGAACGCGGCCCCGACGGTCAGTACGGCGAGGAATGGGGCGAGGTCGTCGAGTTGCAGGAGGAGAACTGGTATTTCCGCCTCAGCGAACATGTCGAGTGGCTCAAGAACCACATCAGCGGCAATCCCGATTTCATCTTCCCACCGCATCGTGCGAACGATGTGCTGAACTCACTCGAAGGAGCGGCGCAGGACTTGTGCATCAGCCGTCCCATCGAACGCCTGAGCTGGGGCATTCCACTGCCCTTCGACGAAAAATTCGTGAACTATGTCTGGTTCGACGCGCTGGTGAATTACGTCAGCTTCGCCGGCTACATGGCCGATGAAGTCGGCAACACCGGCCTGCCGCAGTTTGAAAAAATCTGGCCCGCCGACGCGCAAGTGATCGGCAAGGACATCCTGGTGCCCGCACATGCCGTCTATTGGCCGATCATGCTCCACGCTCTCGGCTTCCCGGACGACCAGATCCCCAAGCTCATCGTCCACGGCTGGTGGAACGTGAAAGGGGCCAAGATGAGCAAGAGCCTCGGCAACGTGATCGACCCGAACGTGCTCTCGAACACCTTCACGCCCGACGGCCTGCGTTACTACCTCATGCGCGACATCGCCACCGGCTACGACGCCGATTTCAGCGATGAGCGCATCATCATGAGCTACAACAAGGAGCTGGCCGGTGGCTTGGGCAATCTGCTCAACCGCTCGATCAACATGG
>CAXNGR010000427.1:0-4659 GCA_964201265.1 Verrucomicrobiaceae bacterium | reverse complement strand
GTTCGGGACGAAGAGGTCGTGGGTTCGAATCCCGCCAGCCCGACCAAATCCCCTGCGCGTATTAGTACAGAGGCAAGACATGGCGACACCTACCCCACCTAAAAAAATACTGCTCGCGGAGGACGTGCGCGCCATTTCCCTGCGGGTGTCTCACGCGCTCGAAACACACGGCTACATCGTGAAAGTGGCGGAGGACGGGGAGGAATGCCTGGAGCAGATCGAGGAGTTCAAGCCGGACCTCCTAGTGCTTGACCTCATCATGCCGAAAATGAACGGCCTGGAGGTGCTGCGGCACCTGCGGGCGCAGCAGGCCACCCAGCATCTGCCGGTGATCGTCACCACGGCAAAGGATTACTCCACGGAGCTCAAACATATCCAGCAAACTGGCCCGGTGGACGTGCTGATCAAGCCTTTCGACCCTGAGCTGCTGCTGGGGAAACTGGAGCAGTATTTTCACGAGGCGGCCACGACCCGTGGGGTGACGCATCGCCCCCAGCAGTCGGCGGCGATGGAGCAGTATGCGCCGGTGCTGGATACAAAGCGCCCGCATGTGCGACTCTGGGGCACGCGGGGATCGATCCCGGTCTGCGGTGCGCGCTACGCCCAGCACGGTGGGAACACGACATGCTTCGAGTACAACACAGGTAAGGAGCGCCTCATGTTTGACGCGGGTTCCGGGCTGCGAGAGGCCGGGATGTCGTTTCTGGCGGGCGGGCCGTGCCACGTCCATCTGTTCGTCTCGCACACGCACTGGGATCACATCCAGGGCTTCCCGTTCTTCACGCCGATCTACGTTCCCGGCTTTGAAATCACAGTCTATGGCGAGCGTGGCTTCGGAAAAAACATCGAATCCCTGCTCTGCGGCCAAATGGATCGGGATTACTTCCCGATCCAGCGTGAAGATCTTCGAGCGAAGATCAATTTCGTGTTTCTGGACGACGAGCCGGTAAAAATCGGCGACGTGACGGTGACACGCGAGTTCACACAGCACCCGGGCGCGACCGTGGGCTTCAAAGTGCAGCACGAGGGCCGCAGCGTGGTCTTCATGCCGGACAACGAGTTTCTCCAGGGCTACACCGGCTCCCCAGCCGTGCTTACCCGTGACACAGACCTCGTGGTGCCGTACGAGCCGATTTTGAAGTTCCTTGATGGGGTGGACCTGCTGGTACACGAGGCGCAGTATCTTCCCACGGACTATCCGAAGCGCATCGGCTGGGGGCACTCAAATCTGGCCACGGCCTGCGCCATGACGAAGCTCACCGGCGTCAAGAAGTGGATCGTGGTGCATCATGACCCTGACCATGATGATCCGGCGCTGCACTCGAAGCTGAACCTCACGCGGCAGATTTTGCGGGAGATCGGCCACCCGATCGAGGTGGTGCATGGGTATGACGGCATGTCCGAGTATCTCTGACCTCAGATCACCGGGTCGTAGCTGGTGAGCGCCTCGCCCACGAGGGCGCATTCCTTCTTCAATTGCTCAAACATGAACTGTGCGCCCTTCAGGTCTCCAGCATGCGCGTATTCGCACAGCTCGGAGGCCAAGCGTAGGGCCTTCGGCGCGGCATAGACACCGAGCATGCCTTTGAGCGAGTGCGCTGCTTCGTACAGCGGTCGCGCTTTGTCTGCGGCGAGGGCTTTTTCCGCCTTGCGCAGGTATTTTTGCGTGTCCTCAGGGAAAATGGCGATGAGCTTGCGCATCAGTTTGTCATCCCCTGCCGATTCACGGAAGGCGGTGGCATCGAATGCCACGCCTGTTGGAGGTTGCGGCTGCGGAACCGACTCTAGCAGTGGGGGGGAGAGTTGGGCACCTTCCGGGTGCTGCGGACTACGGGAGAATTTCTCGATGGTCTGGAATACCTCGGCCGAGCGCAGCGGCTTGGCGAGGTAATCGTCCATCCCGGCGGCCAAGCATAGCTCTCGGTCACCTTTCATCGCGTTTGCGGTCATGGCGACGATGGGCACATGCCCACCAGTGTCCTGTTCCATGACTCGGATGGCGGCAGTGGCCTCCAGGCCGTTCATGCCGGGCATCTGCACGTCCATGAGGATGATGTCGAACGGCTCGCTCTTGAAGAAATCGAGCGCCTCTTGGCCATTGGAAGCCAGCGTGACCAGATGACCGCGTTTTTGCAGCATGCGGGAGCTGACGAGCTGATTCACATGGCCGTCCTCCACCACCAGCACCTTCATGGAGGCCTGCGCAGTGACGGTCGGCTCTGGGCGTGGCGACATGGGCTTGATGGAGATGCCGCTGGTGCGGCCAAAGGCGGCGGTGAAGTGGAAGGTGCTGCCCACGTCTGGCTGGCTCTCCACCCAGATGCGCCCATGCATCAGATCCACGAGGTCACGGCAGATGGCTAGGCCCAGCCCGGTGCCGCCGTACCGCCGCGTGGTGGACGCCTCGGCCTGTGTGAATGCCTCGAAAATGCGCTCATGCATGTTCCCGGCGATGCCGATGCCGGTGTCGTTGATCTTGAAATGCAGCATGATGAGGTCCGCCGTCTCGGACTCCACATTCACCTCGATGGTGACACCGCCCTTGTGGGTGAACTTGATCGCATTGCCGACGAGATTGATCAAAATCTGCCGCAGCCGTCCGTCGTCGCCGATCAGGCGTGCCGGGATCTCTGGGCTGATGTGGTGCAGCAGGACCAGCCGCTTCTGGAAGGCACGGACGCCCATCGCCTGCACCGTTTCGGTGACGATGGCGTTGAGATCGAACTCGTGGGAATCCAGCTCCATCTTGCCTGCTTCGATCTTGGAGAAGTCCAGGATGTCATTGAGCAGCTCCAGCAGGGAGTCGGCGGACTGCTTGAGCATCTCCAGATACTCGCGCTGAGAGCTGTCCAGGGGGGTGCCCAGCAGCAGCTCACTCATGCCGATGATGCCATTCATCGGCGTGCGGATTTCATGGCTCATGTTCGCCAGAAAGACGCTCTTGGAGCTGTTGGCCGCCTCGGCCGCGTGGCGCGCCTGGCGCAGCTCCTCCTCGTCGTGCTTCCGTTCGGTCACGTCTGTGTGAGAGCCGGCCATACGGTAGGGCTTGCCGTCGGCATCCCGCAAAGCCCGGCCGCGGGCCAGAATCCAGCGCCAGCTTCCATCCTTGTGCTGAAAGCGGAACTCCACGGAGTAGTGGGGACTCTGATTGTTCAGATACTCGTTCAGCGTCGCCATCACGCGGTCGTGATCGTCCGGGTGCAGCAGCTTTTCGAAGGCGGTGAAGTTGTCCGGCAGCTCATCATCCTCGTAGCCGACCATGCTCTTCCAGCGTGGGGAGAAGAAGACCGCACCACTGCGGATGTCCCAGTCCCAGATGCCGTCATTGGTCCCGCGCACAGCCAGGGCGAATCGTTCTTCGCTCTCGGCCAGCTCACGCACCGCCTCTTCAGGCGCGTTCGGCAGGCGCAGGCGGCAGGCATGCAGCATGCTTTCGAGTTCTTGAATGCGCTGCTTCAACTCCGGCACGGAGTCTCCTGCGGCATGCTCGAGGGTGTCTGACATCGGGGCGGGTAGGGCGTCCTGGTGGCTGGGGGTGGACGGGTAGAGATGAATAGACACATTTTGCGGCAAACAAACTCAAAAGGTTGAGCCAGCGCATCAAAGTGTGGCTCCGGGCGGGCGTGGGATGGGCAGGTCATGTGAACTGCGTGCGTGTTTGGGTGTTTAGGCGACGTTGATTCTTCCCCGCCATGAACCGCCGCCGCATCCTCGTTTCCCTCCCTGCCGTCTTTGCCGCCAACAGTCTTGCCGCCTCATCTGGCAAGAAACTCCGCGTCGCCGTCATCGGCCACACTGGTCGTGGCAACTATGGTCATGGACTCGACACGATGTGGCTCAAGATCCCGGCGGTCGAAATCGTCGCCGTGGCGGACAAGGATGCCACGGGACTCGCCGGTGCGCTGAAAAAGCTCGGTGTCTCCCAGGGCTTCGCGGATTACCGGCAGATGCTTTCCAAGGTCAAACCCGACATCGTCGCCATCGGTCCTCGCCATGTGGACCAGCATCGCGACATGCTGCTCACCGCGATCAAGTTTGGCGCGAAGGGCATCTACATCGAAAAACCCTTCGTCCGCAGCCCTGCTGAGGCCGACGACGTCATCGACGCCGCCAAGGAAACCGGCGTGAAAATCGCCATTGCCCACCGCAACCGCTATCACCCGGCCTTGGCGATGGCAGCCAAGCTCATCGCCGACGGTGCCATAGGTCGTGTGCTGGAAATGCGCGGACGCGGCAAGGAAGATCCGCGTGGCGGCAGCCTCGACATGTGGGTGCTCGGCTCTCACGTCATGGGTGTCGCCCTCGCGCTTGGCGGCGCACCGCGTGCCTGCACGGCGGGTGTTTTCCAAGGTGGAAAACCACTCACCAAGGCTGATGTCAAAGAAGGTGACGAAGGCATCGGCCTGCTTGCCGGAGACGAAGTTCATGCGCGCTTCGAGATGGCCAACGGCGTACCGTTTTTCTTCGACAGCATCAAGGACGGTCGGCTGAAAAAGCCCGCTTACGACGAACCCGCCTCGTTTGGCCTCCAGGTCTTTGGTAACGCGGGCGTGATCGACTTCCGCATGGACCAGGAGCCCTTCGCGTGGATTCAAACCGGCTCCGAAGCGCGCAAACCGGTGCTGGCGGACAAGGACATCGCGAAACAAGTCTCCAGCC
>CAXNGR010000426.1:0-4677 GCA_964201265.1 Verrucomicrobiaceae bacterium | reverse complement strand
CAGCAGCATGTGCGCGAGTTTTACACCTGGGAGGCCAAGGCCAAGCAGATCGCTCAAGTCTATGAATGGCTGCTCGGCCGCCGTGAAACCAAGCCCGATTGGGGCACGCCGATGGGGCAGAAGTAGCTCGGCTTTCCAAAGCCGAGATAAATGTCTCCCGACTGTATATCGCCGCCCAAATCCCAAACCGCTCGGCTCTGGAGAGCCAAGCTACTTTTATGACCAAACCTTTCCACATCCCCTCTCTCGACGGACTACGTGCTGTCGCGATCTTCATCGTCTTCCTCAGTCACGCGGGGCTGTCACACATCGTTCCTGGACTGTTTGGGGTGACCATTTTCTTTTTCCTCAGCGGCTACCTCATCACCACCCTCATGCGGATGGAATGCGAGCGCACTGGCAACGTCAACCTGCGCGACTTCTACATGCGCCGTGCTTTGCGCATCTTTCCCCCCTTCTATCTCGTGCTGGGCGTCATCGTGGTGCTGGGAGTTTCGGGCTTGGTGGAGGGAGGTTTCTCCTGGGCGGCCATGGCAGCGCAGGCGGGGTTTATTTCCAATTACTGGGAGATCCAGGGCGGCCTGCAACCCGCTGGGACAGAGGTCATGTGGTCACTCGCCGTCGAAGAGCACTTCTACCTGCTGTTCCCACTTTTTTATCTCGCACTGCGCCGGGTGCTGCCAGATCGCAAACATCAGTTCATCGCTATCCTGAGCCTGTGTGGACTCGTGCTCGCCTGGCGAATGCTGCTGGTGCATGGCTGGCAGGTCATCGACCTGCATAACGGCAGTGCCCACCATCCGCGCACATGCCACGGCACTGATACACGTCTGGACGGACTGCTGTTTGGTTGCGCGCTGGCTGTGTTCGGCAATCCTGCGCTTGATGCCAGTCGTGGACGCCGTGGGCTCACGCTGTGGATCATGTTGCCAATCAGCGTGGCGGTGCTGCTGGCCAGCTTTGTCCTGCGCGATGTCGCGTTTCGCGAGACCTGGCGTTACACGATCCAAGGTCTGGCCTTGATCCCCGTCTTCATCGCGGTGATTCGTTATGCCGACTGGCTGCCCTTCCGCTTCCTGAACTGGGCCTGGGTGCGCAAAATGGGCGTGCTTTCATATGCCTTCTATCTCGTGCATTCACTCGTGATCGCCCTGGTGAAGACGCATCTGCCCTTCTCGAAACTCTGGCAGGGAGTGACGGCCTTTGTCCTCTCTATGGCACTCGCCTGGCTGATGAATGTCTTCATCGAAAAGCCCTGCGCGAAGCTGAAGAAGAAATTTGCGGCGAAGTGATGTAGCTCGGCTTTCCAAAGCCGAGATCGAAGTCTCCTGGCTCACGAATATGGCCCGGCGTGTTGAAGAGATTCAAGGGACGCTCGACTCGCCTCTGGAGAGGCAAGCTACTTCTTCTTCGCCCGGCGATTCATCTCCATACCGGAGAGCATTCCGGCGAGCAGTAGCCAGTGCGAGAGGTTCTTCGTCTGGGTCAGGATGCGTTCGACGAGTCCGTGTGGGTAACAAATCGCGAGGGCGACGAAGATGCCGAAGGCGACATAGCCCATCAGGCTTTTCCCACCGTGACGGACAGCTTGGATGCCATACCAAAGTGTGGCGGCTTCAAACAGGAGGAAGAGGCTCCAGCCGATCCAGCCGTTTTCAGACAGAATGAGCCAGTAGAGGCTTTCGGTCAGCGGATTGGCCCAGTAGTTCTCGTCAATGATGGTGAAGCCGCGCTCGCGATCCCATTCCTCCAGCACCTCGCTGTATTTGAAGCCCCTCGGTCGGCTGTTCGCGATGCCATAGTTGTTCCAGCCGATGCCCAGCAGTGGATAATCGTTCAGCATGGCCTTGGACTGCCGATTCAGCACGGGGCGTAAATCCTCGGCGTTGATCTCCTTGCTAGCTTTGACCTCCTTCAGCCGTGAGTTCAGCGAGTCCATGGCGAACATCATCACCATCACGGCACCGATAGCTCCCATGAATGTGGCCATCGCGGTTCGTGCGCCCGGGCCGCGAATCCAGGCCATGAGGAGCACCAAACCAGCGCCCGCGGCATACGCCGCCAAAGCCGCCCGCGAGACTGAGAGCAGCACGCACAATCCAGCGCCGCCAAAAGCAGCCAAGCAAAGCCATAGCAGCCGACCTTTGACCTCTTTATGCATCGCCGCTGCAAAGACCACGCAGGCACTCATGTAAGCCCACATGGACATGGGGTTCTGATGTTCAAACCAGCCCTTGATCTGAAAATAGCCTTCAATGTAGCGCATCTTCAGGCAGATCCAGGCTTGCAGGACCATGCTCGCAGCCAGGCCTGCGATGGCGGCGCGCAGGTCTTTTTCATCACGCAGAAAAAGGGCGGCAGCAGCAAAGATGAGGGCGCTTTTAAAGACACGCGTGAAGGCCATGAGCACATAAGTCGGCTCCCACGCGCTAAAGATGGAGAGCAAGCCGGCCAATGCCCAACTGATGTAGAGCAGTGTTCCCGGCGGCAGCTTGGCATGGCGCGGCATGAGCGGGTCACGCGGCCCATTCAGCACCGCGATGATGAGCGCGAGGGAGAAGACCTCAATGAACGAAACCTCAAAGCCCTTCACATGCCCGCGATAGATATCGATGCTTCCCAGCATGAAGGTGATCCGTCCCGGCTGCAGCGATGGCATGAACATGAGCAGCCCAAACAAGGCCCGCTGCCACGAGCGACGTGTGGCCATCATCATGCCCAGCAGCGGTGCGAGGCCGCCGTAGAGAGCGAAGGCGATGAGGAGTTTGATCAGGTCTTTCAAGACACACAACATGCCATGGTGAAGCCCGAACACAATTCCCCCCATCTGCGGGGATGGTTCACTCACAGCTCATGGATGAACCTCACACCCCATGAAAAAGCTCCTTTGTTCCATCACCCTTGCGGCGCTGACCCAGGCATCCCAGGCCAGCGTGATCATCACCTATGCTGAAGACCCGTCCGCCAATCTCTCCTCTCTTGCCGCCACCCAGGTCTTCAATTTCAACACCACCGCTGTCGGTAAAAGCTCCAACGTAACTTGGAAAGGCGTCGGCACCTTCGATCAGCTCTACGTCAAGAATGCCGATGCCTACGGTGGTGCGGCTGATGCCCTGAATCCGAAAGGCTCGCGCTATTCCCTGCAAGGCGCAGGCTCAGGCGTGATGTCCAGCACCTTAAAACTCGAAACCGAGTCTTCCTACTTCGGCATGTGGTGGTCTGCGGGCGATGCACAAAACGTGCTGGAGTTTTACAACGGCGACACCTTGATGGGCCGCTTCACCACAGCCAGTCTCATGGACCCGCTGCCTGCAAGCTATGATGGCAATCCGCTCAATCGCTCCATCAATCGTGGTGAACCCTACGGCTTCATCAACTTCTTCGCGGACGAAAAGACGGCGTGGGACCGCATTGTGCTGACGAATGAAGGAAGCTCAGGCTTTGAGTCTGACAACTACACCACTCGCGTGGCGGCCTGGGATCCCCTCGTTGACGGTGCGCTTCCCGGCGTGCCTGTGGTCATCGTGGAGGGAGGGAAAACAACCAGCGTGACTGCCGAATCTCTCAAAGACACGCGATGGAGTCTGGACGAGACCTCCGTGGCGGCCATTCCCGGAGCGCCCGTGCCACCATGGACGCTGCTCGCAGCATTCGCAGCCGTGTTCGCCGCCCGTCGTTCCAAATGGATGCCGCAGATGGCCTGAGTCGTTTGAATTTTCTTCCGTGAACCAAGGCCATGCCACGAGTCCAACCCGAAACCCTGCGCACCGTCATTGGGGCTGTTGTCATCGCCGTGGCGGTGCATTTCACGCAGT
Source organism: Verrucomicrobiaceae bacterium (assembly GCA_964201265.1). Classification (GTDB taxonomy): domain Bacteria; phylum Verrucomicrobiota; class Verrucomicrobiia; order Verrucomicrobiales; family Verrucomicrobiaceae; genus Prosthecobacter. The sequence goes on along the minus strand of CAXNGR010000426.1, from coordinate 862 downwards.
CACGGGACGTGTTGGTGGACTTCACCCGACCGGTCGTGATGACCTCTCTTCGCTGGCTTGGCATCGACGCTGCTGATCGTGGTGAGGTGATGGCTGTGGGCAGTCTGCATGTGCCGTGGACGCGTGACTGCGAGGGCATCAATTTGCTGCTCATCCTGCTGGCGCTGGCCGTTTGGGTGAACCGCCAGGAACGGCAGGCGTGGCGCTTCTGGTTGCGCGTCCTCAGCATGATCCCAGCAGCGCTCGCGGCGAATGTGCTGCGCGTGCTCACGCTTATCGCCTACCGAACGCTGGCCTATCCGGGTGTGGAAAGCCCGCAGACGCATTACTTCATCGGGTTCCTCTGGCTGGTGCCCTTTGTGGCGTTTATCACGCCGAGGGATCATCGCCCCAAGTCCGCAGGCATCATGGAAACGCTGCACGCTGCGGCGGTGGTGTCACTGCTCGCGCCGATGTCTGGCACGCCGAATGCCTCACTCATCACAGTCGCGGCGGTGGTCGCACTCTCGCTCTGTCGTGTGCGCGAAAGCTCGCGTGCCATGATCTATCTATGGTTGGCCTGCGGTATCGGCATTGCCATCGTGAGCATGGAGTCCTTCTGGCTGCCATGGCTGCTGCTGTGCCCCATGCTTGTCGATCTCCGCAGGCTTCGCTTGTTTCACGGCATCAGTGTTCTTTGCACGCATTCACTCATCGCCATGCAGCCATGGGCGTGGTGGATTGCGGGAGCTGGTGCCATCGTAGCTTGGCTTTCCAAAGCCGAGATCGGAGTCTCCACGCTCATGAAGAAAAACCGGCCGGATGAAGTGCATCAAACGACGCTCGTCTCGCCTCTGGAGAGGCAAGCTACGTTCTTCATGGC
>CAXNGR010000425.1:0-4679 GCA_964201265.1 Verrucomicrobiaceae bacterium | reverse complement strand
AGACGGGACGTGGGCTGTTTCGGCGGGCGTCCGATCAGATGGAACATCCCCTACGACTTTGGTCTCTTGAGGTTCAGCACGCGTAATGTTGTTGGACTCATCTAAAGCACCTGCATATCGGCCTGAGGAGACGAAAATCTCCGCAGCCTGTGTGCTCGCTGCATCCGTGATGCCATGAAACCGGTGAAGGTGAGTTGCCAATTGACTCGGAATCTTACCGTCTGGCTCGAATTTGGCGATAATTTCCTGATACAGCGTTGGAATTGCAAACGCATCCCTTAGCGCTTTTCGACGTTCCCCTTCGTCCAAAGGGTCTGTAATGCTCCGGGACAGCGCAGAAAGCTCATAACCGGAACCAGTTCTTTCCAATAGACCAAAGTGCACAAGGGCGGCAATTTTAGGACTAACAGCTCCAGATACGGTGCTGAATCCCATGGCTTTCGCTAAGGACTCACGATCATGCGTGCCTCTACCGAGAGCCTTTTTGATCATCCCAGTGAATCGGACACAGTCTTCAAGCGCACAACCCGGATAGGCTTTGCTGCGCTCACGCGTCTGTTTGGAAGGTAGTGAATCTGACATGGCGAACACTCCTTACCTCGCAATCAGTGGGGTTGCAAAATTTTTATCGGTATCCTTATCTTTTATCTCGACCTGTAGCGGCAGATCAGTTCAATTGCCTTGAACTGTCTGTAACAGTTTCAAACCTCTCCGCCAGCCGATAGCTTCGTCCCTTCTTCGAGGCGTTGGCAATGGTCAGAAAGCCTTCCGAGACCCATTTGGCGCATTGGTCACGGCCTTGGCGTGGGGAGAGGCCGAGGTAGCTGGCGAGTTCGTTGGAAGTGACGATGCGATGCTTCGAGAACAGGCCGAGGGCCTGGCGCTGCAACGGACGCAGCTCGCGGAGCAGCGCGGCCTTGTCCTTTGGCGCTGACAGGCCTGCGGCCTCGGCGCGTGCGGCGACCTTCGCAAACGCATCCGCCATGCCCTCGCAGAAATACTCCACAAAGCCGCTCACATCCGCCTCGGCGCGTCCCAGGTGGTAGTTGTGGCTGGGGCCGACCGTGAGCGCCGCGTAGTAGCCACGCAGGTTCTTGGCGTAGTATTCCTCCAGTGAGTAGATGCCTTTCAGTCCGTAGCCGCAGCGATGCAGGATCAGCGTCGTCAGCAGCCGCGCGGTGCGCCCATTCCCATCGTAGTAAGGGTGAATCGTGGCGAACTGGTAGTGCGCCAGCGCGGCGATGACCGGCACGGGCAGGTCGCGAGACTCGATCTCGTCATTGATCCAAGTCACCAGCTCGCCCATCAGCCCCGCGACCTCTTTCGCCTCCGGTGGCAGGTAGGTGATGGCACCGCTGGCGCTGTTGCGAATCACGTTTTGACCGTCGCGATAAGGCGTGGGCCGCTTTTTGCCCTCGAAGGCCAGTCCGTGAATCGTCTGGATGTCCTTCTCGGTGAGCTTTCGCTTCAAAGCAGCGAGCGACTCGATCTCATCCGCTGCCTTGTAGTAGTTCTGCACCTCCCGCTCGTCCCTCTCACGACCCGGAAAGCCACCGCCGCCAGCGATCACCTCCTCCACCTGCGGCAGCGTCAGGCGGTTCCCCTCGATCTGCGTCGAGTAGTGCGTCGTCAGCAGCCGCGCCGACTCCCGCAGCGAAGCGATCATCTGCGGCGTCACCGGCAGCCGATCTACCGCCACCCTCGAAGCCTCGATGGCCATCAGCGCCTTCGCCGAACTGGGTGTGATGCGGTAAACGGGTTGAAAGGGCATGGCTGGCCCAAGATAGGCCTCCGTCATTAAAACGTCAATAAACCGTCATTAAACGGCAGGAACGCGTCATAAGCCGACTCGCCTCACAGCCGAATCTTGAGCCCCATTTGCTCCTTCATCGTCAGCAGCGCCTCGGCGTTGCCTTTGGCGTCATCGACGGGGTGGTGGGTGTGTTTGGTGCGGCGGAGGTGCTTGAAGTTGGGGGACGTATCCTTCACGAGGCCTTTGTAGAGGCTGCCGAGGTTCGTGGAGGAGAAACCGAAGGGATTCCCGCCGGTGAAGTGGTGGAAGTACCAATTGATGAACTGCCAGTCGAACCCGTTGTTGTCGGAGATGAACATCGGGCGGTCCCGCGAGATGCCGCGCAGCCAGTCGGCGAAGTTTTGCATCACCGTGGCCGGTTCCGGGAACTGCAAGGTCTGCTCCCGAGTGAAGCCGCTGACCGCCAGCGCCTCGGGAATGAACTTCTCCGAGATGGGCCGCAACTGACCTTAGAACGTCCGCCCCAAGCCCGGCTCCACAACGACGGCACCGAAGCAGATCATCGAGTAATCCCCTGGAATGGGGCCGTCGGATTCAATATCGACCATGATGTAGCTCATATGGATAAGGTGGCATGGTAAATCTGGGGGCTTTCTAAAGGTGCTTCTTCAAGCAAGACAGAATGCGCCCATGGTTCAAAGGCTGCGCTACTCGAAAAGCCGAGCACCTTACTTCTTCACCGGCACCACCGGTCCCGTGCCTTGCGGGCGGCTGGTGCGTGGTTTTTCGATCTTCTTCGCCGTGGCGGGCAGCTTCGTGAGATCGAAGGGCACGAGTGGAGCCTCGGGCAGGACTTTGAGGCGGAGGTCTTTGATCTCGACGCGGTTGGGGTTGCCTTTGTGGAGCTGAATGGCGAGCAGGCCCCCCAGCGCACGTTTGTCCGCGTGGTGGTCGATGAGTTCGGAGGTGGGTTGGCCGTTGATGAAGTGCTGGAGGCGGTTCCCCTGCGCGAGGATGACATACTCGTTCCACTGGCTCACGTCTGCCTTCACCGGCGCGTGCTCGCTGAGCTGCCAAAGGGTGCCCTCGGGGTCGAGCATCACGTCCTTGCCGTTCAGGCCGAAGATGCCGCGACCGCGCTCCTCATACGTCATGCCCGTGTGCTCGATGGCCGGGTGAATGTCGCACTGGTAACCGGTGATCACCCACGGCGCGACGTCCTTCAACTCGCGGCTGCGATACTGAATGCCGCTGTTGTTATCCCCGATGACGCGGACGGTAGCACGAAGCTCGAAGTCCTTCAGCGTGCCACCGCGCCAGATGAGGAAGCTGTTGTTTGCCATGGCCTCCGGCGATGAATTCGTGCCGATGACGGTGCCGTTTTCGACCTTCCACAACGCCGGATCGCCGTCCCAGCCGGTGAGGTCTTGGCCGTTGAAGAGCGGCGTGAAGCCATCGTCAGCAGCGAAGGAAGACTGAAGGATGAGAATCGAGGAGAGAGTGAGGAGTAGCTTCATGGAGGCGACAATTAACGCCGTCTTGTTTCGCTTGCGTGCAACTTATTGGCTCCGTGCTCTGTTTGCCTCCCACCATGCGAACCATCGTCTTTTCCCTCCTGGCCTTTGCCACCTCTCTGTCGGCGCAAAACGCACCGTATGATGTTTTTCCCGCTGCTGATCCGCCTTACTACCGTGTGCGTTATGAGGCGAAACAAGCAGGCGAGCTGATTTTCCCGGTGAACTACACGATCTGGATTCCGCCGGGTGTGAAGTCCGTGCGCGGCGTGATCGTGCATCAGCATGGTTGTGGTGAAGGATCCTGCAAATCGGGTCTCACGGGTGCCTTTGACCTGCACTGGCAGGCGCTGGCCAAGAAACACGACTGCGCGTTGCTGGCACCCTCCTACGAGCAGCCGGACAAGGCCGACTGCCAAATGTGGTGCGACCCGCGCAATGGCTCAGCCGCAGCGTTTCAGAAATGTCTCGTCGATCTCGGTGCGAAGAGCAGGCATCCCGAGCTTTCCAAAGTGCCTTGGGCGCTGTGGGGCCACAGCGGCGGCGGTCATTGGGCCGGTGGCATGGTTTTGACGCATCCCGAGCGTGTCGCCGCCGCATGGCTGCGCTCGGGTGTGCCGCTGCTGAAAGCGAACCCGGATCGCTCGACGATCAAGACGCACACCGTGCCTGAAGCTGCGCTGAAGGTGCCGATGATGTGCAATCCAGGCACAAAGGAAGGTGTAACGGTCAAAGAAGGCCGTTTTGCCGGCGTGTGGCCTGCGAATGAGGAGTTCTTCAACGCCGTGCGCGGCAAAGGTGGCCTCGTCGGCGTTGCGGTGGATCCACTCACCGCTCACGAGTGTGGCAACGCACGCTACCTGGCGATTCCCTGGCTGGATGCCTGTCTGAGCGTTCGTTTGCCGAAAAACAGCGGCGATCCGCTCCAGGTGATGCCTCAAGAAGATGTCTGGCTTGCCCCGCTGCTCGGCACCGAGGCTGTGCCTGCCGCCAAATTCACCAGTGATGCGAACCAAGCCGTCTGGCTGCCCAACGAGGCCGTCGCGAAAGCCTGGGTGCATTATGTCAAAGACACGCAGATTTCCGACACCACACCACCGCCTGCGCCAACCAACCTCCGCGTGAACGGCAACGAACTTGCCTGGGACGCCGAGGCCGATCTCGAAAGCGGCATCGCCAGCTTCATCATCGAACGTGATGGACAGGTGATCGGCACAGTGCCCGAACAGCTGAAGAATCCCTTTGGACGACCGATCTTCCAGGGCCTGCAATACAGCGATACACCAGCGATGCCGCTCGTGAAGATGACTTTCACTGACGCGTAGGCCGAGGCGGGCAAGAAGCACGCCTATCGCGTGATTGCAGTCAATACGGCTGGTTTGAAGTCGAAGTGAGGCTCACCTCACTGCATC
>CAXNGR010000424.1:0-4690 GCA_964201265.1 Verrucomicrobiaceae bacterium | reverse complement strand
ACGGGCGGCGTCGATCAGGGTGAAATCGAAGTCCTGGAGCCGCCCCAGCACGACCATGGTGACAAAACTCAGGCAAAACGTGACGTGGGCAATCCAGATCGTCAGCAGCCCGGTTTCGATACCGGTGAGAACAAACAAGGCCAGCAGCGACATGCCCATCAGAATGTCCGGCATGACCAACGGCAGCGTGATGAGCATGGAATGCGCGCTTTGCAGCCCGGAGCGGAAGCGGTGCAGCGCATAGGCCGCCAGCGTGCCGAGCAGCATCGAGGCCAGCGAGGCGGAAACGGCAATTTTGAGCGTGATGGCGAGGGATTCCCACACCTCATCTGCCTCCCAGAGCTTTTCATACCAGCCCCAGGTGAAACCATCCCACTCACCGCCAAAACGGGAAGCGTTGAAGGAATTCACGACCAGAACGATCAGCGGCGCGAACAGGAACGCGATCACGCCGAACGTCAGCAGTGCTGGAAACCCTGATTTTCTCATGACACAGCCTCCTTTCGACCAAAACGCTGCCACGCTGCCACCACAAACATCGGCACCAGCACCGCGAGCATCAAAGCAGCCGCCAGGGCGCTCGCCTGCGGCAGATTGCGGTCGGCAAACACGCGCTGGGCGATCTTGCTGCCAATCATCTCATCGGAAGCCCCGCCGACCATCTGCGGAATGACGTACTGGCCGAGCGAGCAGACAAACACCATCACCGCCGCCGAAATGAGGCCACGACGGACCCCGGGGATGAAAACCTTAGAAAACGAGCGCCACGGCCCCGCGCCGAGATCACGCGCGGCATCGAGCAGGCTGAAATCAAACTTCTCCGCGGCGGCGTAGAGCGGCAGGATCGCGAACGGAAGCTGCGTGTAGATCATCACCAGCAACACCGCGCCCTCGTTGTTCAGCAGCAGCGCGTCCTCCGAAACGAGGTGAAGGCTGACGAGCAGCTTCGTGAGCGGGCCTTCGGGATGCAGCAGGGACTTCCAGGCAAAAATGCGGATGAGGAAGTTCGACAAGAACGGAATGACCACCAACAAGAGCAAAATCTGCCGCATGCGCGGCCCGACACGGGCCATGTGGAAGGTCATCGGCAGCGCGAGCGCCAGGCAGATGAACGTGGTGGCCGCACTGAGCGCCACGGTGCGCCAGACGATGGGCAGCCAGGCGGGATCGCGCAGCGCCTCAATGTTTTCCATCGTCCACCCTGGCCCGACGCCCCCATGCAGATCCGCCGGACGAAACGCGGTGACGACGATCAGAATGGCCGGAATGACGAAAAACAGGCCTAGCCAAGCCAGCGAAGGCAGCGTGAGCAGCCACTGCTTTGAAAACGAACGCCGCGAAATCATGCGCTCCCGCCCTCCATCATCACCACACGTCCTTCATCTGGGTGAAAACTCATCCATACCTCGGCGCCACGCGCAGGCTCGATCACTCCGCCGCTGAAGCGGCTACTCTGAAGCTGCGCCAGGACGCGATGCTCGCCCGCGCGGACGCGATAACGCGTGTGCGGGCCAAAGTAGGCGATGTCCTCGACGATACCGGGAAAAGCGTTCACACGCTCCCCGCTGGACGGACGCTTGAGCGTGAGGCTGATTTTTTCCGGGCGCACCATGAGGCGCAGGGGTTGATTGAATGAAACAGAACCGTTGCTGATCACGAGCGGACTACCCAGCCCATCGATCATGACGCGGACGTAGCCCTCATGCTGGAACTCCACGGCGGTGCCGGTGAAGAAGTTCGCATCTCCGATGAAGGTGGCGACGAAGCTGCTTCGTGGGGACTCGTACAGCGCCTCCGGCGCGTCGATCTGTTCCACCTTGCCCGCGTTCATCACCGCGATGCGATCACTGAGGCTCATGGCCTCGCCCTGGTCATGGGTGACGTAGATGAAAGTGGTGCCGACCTGCTCGTGAATGGCGTTCAGCTCCAAAAGCATGTGCTGGCGCAGCTTCAAATCGAGCGCGGCCAGCGGTTCGTCGAGCAGCAAGACCTGGGGACGATTCACCAGAGCGCGGGCAATCGCAACGCGCTGCCTTTGCCCGCCACTGAGCTGAGAAGGACGTTTGCGAGCATGCTCGGAGAGCCGCACCATCTCCAGCATCCGATCCACACCGCTGCGGATCTCCTCTCGCGGACGGCGGCTCATGCGCAGACCAAAGGCGATGTTCTCCCACACGCTCAGGTGCGGAAACAGTGCGTAATTTTGAAACACGGTGTTCACCGGACGCTGCTCCGGCGGCAGCGCGGTCAAATCCTGCCCACCGAGGAGAATCCGACCACTGTCAGGCCGCTCAAAACCGGCCAGCATTCGCAGCAGCGTGGTTTTGCCACAGCCGCTGGGACCGAGCAGCGAAAAGGCCTCTCCCTGGGAAACCGACAACGACACATCATCCACAGCACGGAGGGAACCGAAGGATTTTGAGAGGTGTTCGATGACAAGAAAGTCGCTCATGCAGGTCAGAACCGGAAATCTAGCCTGCAAACAAGGAGTGTGGCAAGGAGCTTGCGCGATCCGCTCTCAAGCGCGAGTTTTACAGGATGCCCGCACGTTTTGAGATTTTGCGCCCTCTGGATGAGGATTCCGCCAGCACGCTGTTCCTGATCCGCGACGAAAAACGTGGGCAGGAAGCCTGCCTTCGACGCTTCAAAACAAAAAATGCTCAGGAGATCGAGGGACTGACCGAGCTTTTCAATCAGCTTGCAGGCATCGATAGCATCCACCTGGAGAAGCCTGTGGACTTTGGGACGGACAGGGAGGGCTTTTACGTCGTGACCGCCACGCCAGCAGCGGGCGAGAGCCTGGAGACTGTGCTGGAGCGCGGACCGCTGACCGCCGGGGAATTTGAGGTCGTGGCCTTGCAGCTTCTCGACGCGCTGGACGCGCTGCATGAGCAGGCCGTCGTGCATGGCAGCATCCGGGCAGACTTTGTGCGCATCACCGGGAAGTCCGCCGCTGACTGGCGCGTGACCTTGCTAGGCTTCGGCCAGGGATTCGCCACCAAGGATGACAGCAAGGAGGCACAGGTCCGCGCCTACCGCTGTACCGCTCCGGAACAGTGGGTGGACGGCACCACGCGCCGCCGCACGGACGTGTATGCGCTGGGCTGTGTGCTTTATGAGGCGCTGGCCGCCCGCCCGCCGTTTGACGGTCGTGCTCTCAAAGAGATCCGCCACAAGCACATCGGTCACGATCTGGCACCGTTGCAAAAGCTGGCCGGTCATGTGCCCTCTTGGATGTGCGCGTGGGTGATGCATCTCATGGCTGCCGATCCAGAGCAGCGCCCGCGCAAGGCGGCAGCGGCTCGTGAGCTGTTTGAGCGGCGCGAGGCTCCAGCCCTGCCCGAGCTACCGCCCCGAGCTGAGAGCCCCACGGAGGCCGTTTCCAGCACGCCGCCGATCACGCTCAGCGCCCCCCCAGTCTCGGCACCAGTGGTGCTGCCAGCCATGCAACCTGGCGCTCGAAATGCCACATCGAGCACCATCCCCATTACCCCCGGTCCTCATGTGGCAGCCGCCGCACGCCGCCGCACGCCGCCGCCGGTTCAACGCAAGACCTACACGCCTCCGCGCAAGCCTCCTTCTGCCAACAAGCCCGACAACAAGAAATACATGATCATCGCCGCCTCGGCAGTAGCGCTGATGCTCGCGGTCTTCATCCTGCCCCGCTGCGGCAAACAGCCCGAGCCGGTGAAGGGCAAACCGGTTCAAAAGCAAAAATAGCGAGCTGAGGGGAGATCAAGACTCCTCGCGTCTTTTACGCACGATCTGGCGGATGCCTTTGCGCAGAGTCAGCACGTTAAAATTCACCAGCAGCCCGGCGCGCAGCTTGCTGAGCTTGAATACGGACTCAAACTGCTGCTCCTCGAGCTTCGTGACTGCTTCCTGCGCCCGCACTTGCAGCAGCAGGGCACCGTTCACCACCAAATCGAGCCGAGTGGCGGTCTTCACCCGCTTGCCACGGTAATCAAACTCCAGCAGCACCTGGCGTTCGATGTCAAACTCCAGCTCACGCAGTTCAAGCGCCAAGCATTCCTCATACGCGTCACGAGTCAGCCCAGGCCCGAGAGCGCGATGCACGTTCATGCACGCGCCGATGACCAGATGCGGCAGATCAGCGTCGTTCACGGCGTGGCGGCAGGCTGGAGGGTTTCCTCGCCCAGGATGCCGTAGATCTCCTGCGTGGTACTCTGCTGGTGCGTGGTCAGCCAGCGGTCCAAGGCGGCGGCGAGACGTGCCCTCACTTCAGGATACTGCTTTTTGATGTCCTTCTCACAGTGCGGATCGTCGCGCAGGTCAAACAGGCGCTCAATGGAATGTCGCACGCCGGGTGTGCGCACATATTTGAAGCGCTCCGTGCGCACGCAATGCTCTTTCGTTTTCAAAACCGCGTCCTGGAACTTGTCCTTGAGCACAAAATGAAAGTCGAAGTCGGGATCAATGAATGTCGTCTCGTCCATCGGCGGAATGAACAGCGGCTCCTCGCCGGGGATCTTTCGGCGGAAGAACAGGTAGCTCGTCTCGCCGAAGTAGGCCAGGCCTAGGCTCTTCTTCTCGCCGCGGATCAGCGGCACCAAGCTCGTCCCCTCGAAACGCGATTCCGGCGGTGCTTTGACCAAATCCAGCAGCGTCGGCGCGAAGTCGATCGTGCGAGTGATCTGCGTATGCTTCTGCGGCTGCTCCAGACCGGGGA
>CAXNGR010000423.1:0-4716 GCA_964201265.1 Verrucomicrobiaceae bacterium | reverse complement strand
TGCGCCAGTGGTCGAAGCGGACGCCCTGGAATTTGGCGAGTTGGAGGACGCGCTCATCCATCTCGCCGGTATCGACACCGAGGACGTTCATGCCGCGTTGCAGCAGCGCAAAGGTGGCACCTCCAGGCGCACAACCGAGATCAAGAGCGGTCTGGCCGCGCAGATCGAGCTGATCCCAGCCACGCCACGCGAGGGCTTGTTCGAGCTTGAGCCAGGCGCGTGACGGCACGTCCTTTGACAAGGAGATGCGCGGCAGGCCACCAGGCTGTGTGTGGATGCCGTTTTGATGCTCGTGATGGCCGAGAAAGAGCGGTTCGGCATCCGTTTCGCCGACGATGACATCGAGAATCAAATCGCCGTGAGCATAAGGCAGGCGGGTTTCGAGTTGGACACCGGCTTGTTGAAGTTCGCGGGTGATTTCAGCCTCGACAGCATCGATGCGCTGCCATTCTGCGGCTTCGACACCGTCTTCATTCGTGATGCGGGGGAAGACGTGGAGGCGAACCGGCTTGGAAGTGAGTTTGCGGGCATGCTCGACGACTTCGGCGATCGTTTTGCACAAACCCAGCGAGGTGCCGCTGACACGGGCAAAGGTGCTGAGCGTTCGAGGCGGGCTAAAGCCCGGACTGCGCACCTTCCAGGTGATGAACTGCGGTTTCATGAACGCAGGCGTGAGTTCACCGGCAAAGTGGCTGGCGATGTCGCGCTTGAGCACGGGTTCTGATCCGGCGCGGCAGGTGGTGAAGCGAAAGGGGGCGTTCATGAGGTGAAATAAGAAAGGCGGAGCCAAGGCTCCGCCCTCCGTGGTGAAATGTGGTGCTGAAAAATTATTCGACGCCTTTCCAAGCGCCGAAGCTCGCGCCTTCGGTGATCCACTTCTTGATGAGGTCGATGTTGGCTGGAGTGATGCGGTCGCCTTTACCCTCAGGAGGCATGGCGAGGTCGTCGGATTCAGGCAGAGTCATGGTCTTCACCAGCCAGCTTGCGTCGGGCTTGCCCGCGACGACGTTTTCATCTGGGTATTCTTTGCCGCCTTTCATGATGACTGCGGCACCGTCGAGGCGAAGGCCACCCTTGGGCTTCTTGATCTTGCCGTTGTCCTCGTGCTCCTTCTCGTGGCACTTGAAGCAGCTTTCTTTGAGGATCGGGAGGATCTGCTTTTCAAAGTCCACCTTGCCCGCGTCTTGCGCGCTGCTGGTGGAGGTGAGGGAAGCGCCGAGAGCGAGCGCGGCGGCGAGGGTGAGGGCGAGTGTGTTTTTCATGGGTGGTGTGAAACGAGCGTGCGGGTGAAGATGTTCACGAGGATTTTTCGTGGTCAAGCTGCAACCCTGAGAAGGATCGAAGCCGATTCACAAAAGTGAGGCAAGCCAAATATTTCGGTGGCCTTAAATAATTTCGTCTGGCAGAATCCCGCGATTCTCATGAGCCGTGCCGCTGCTGTCGCCTCCCGCCCCCCTCGCGCCCGTTCCACGGATGAGAAGGTCAGTCCGTGGAATGATGTGCACGGCATCCTGCTGCTGATGCTCGCGGCCATGCTGCTGCTGGCACTGGTGTCCTACGATCCGCGTGACATGCCCGGATGGTCCTTCCTGGCACTGTCGGAGTCTTCTGGCGAGGTGACGCAAAACTTCGTGGGCCGCACCGGGGCGCTGGTGGCAGGGCATCTGCTTTGGCTGATGGGCCTAGCGGGTTATCTCCTGCCCTTCAGCATGACGTGGTTCGGCGTGAGCAAGCTGCACTCGAAGATGAAAATCACCCGCGTGGCCTGGCTGGGCGTGGTGGTCATGATCGTGACAGCGGCGGGCCTGCTGGAGGTGCAAAACCTGCTCAATGAGCGCGATCACATCACACCGCTCGGCGGTGGTGGGGCGCTGGGCTATTTCGTCGGCGGCAGCATCCTCAAGACTTTGTTTGGCAAGATCGGTGCCACACTTCTGCTCACGATGGTCTATGTGGTGGGCCTGTTTTTGACCACCGGGCAGCATCCGCTGACCGCCATCCGCAGCATCCGCGCTGAATTGTCCCGCTGGCAGCAGGAACGCGAGGCGCAGCGCCTGATCGAGGAAAAACTCGCCGAGGAGGCCGCCAACACGATTCCCGGCACGCTGACACCGGTTCCCTCGGAACTCCGTCGCAAGAAAAAAGGTGGCGAATTGCGTGGCGACACTCCCGTGGCCACTACCATGGAACTGCCGCTCAAGTTTGACCCGCCCGCGCCGAAGATCATCGACTCCTCGATTCCCCGCTCACACGAGGACAACGCGGACAAGCCGAAGCTGGCCGAAGTTTGGGAGAAAAAGCGCGCACAGAAGATGGAGCAAGCCCCCCACGGCTCTCTGGGCAATCTCACGGTGCGCTTTAAGGACTACAAACTGCCGCCGATGGACCTCCTCCAGTGGCCAGAAAACAGCCACCATGCTCCGACCGACAAAGGCGAGCTGCTCGGCATTCAGGCCACAATTGTCAAGGCGCTCGCCAGTTTCGGCATCAGCGTGGAGCCGGGCGACATCACTCGTGGTCCGGCCATCACGCGCTACGAGGTGCGTCCCGTCGATGGCCTGCGTGTAAGCCGCATCGCGAGTCTCGACGCCGACCTTGCCCGTGCGACGCGCGCCGAGCGCATCAACATCCTGGCTCCGATTCCCGGCAAAGACACCGTGGGCATCGAACTCGCGAACAAGGAGAAGATCATTGTCCCGCTGCGCGAATTGCTGGAGGACGACATCTTCGTCAACGGCAAGTCCAAGCTGCCTGTAGCCCTTGGCAAAGATGTGTACGGCAAGACGATCATCGGCGACCTCGCCGCCATGCCGCATCTGCTCGTCGCGGGTGCCACGGGTTCCGGAAAATCGGTCTGCATCAACGCCATCATCACCAGCCTGCTGTGCCGTTTCGCGCCGGATGAGCTGCGCTTCATCATGATCGACCCAAAGGTCGTGGAAATGCAGAACTACGAGGAGCTGCCACACCTCGCTCTGCCTGTAGTCACTGATCCGAAGAAGGCGCTGCTCGCGCTGCGCTGGGTGGTGAAGGAGATGGAAAACCGCTACCAAATCTTCGCCCAGGAAGGCTGCCGTAACTTTGAAGCCTTCAACAACCGCAATCGCAAGCGCAAGGCCGAGGCAGACGCCGCCCGTGCCGCACGCGCTGCGGCGGGAGCACCGCCGGTCAAAGCCGGAGTCGATGATGCCAGTGTCTCCGCCGCCTTTGCTGAAGAAGCCGCAGTGCCTGACGCTGCTCCTAAAACCGCCGAAGTGGGCACCGTGGACGGCGACACCGAGCTGCGAGATGCCAGCGGCACTTGGCTCGGTGATTCACAGCCGCCACCGCCGCGCAAGCAGGAGGTCGTCATTCCCGACACGATGCCCTACATCGTCGTCATCGTCGATGAGCTGGCCGATTTGATGCAGACCGCGCCTGCGGACATCGAAGTCGCCATTGCCCGCATCACGCAGATGGCGCGAGCGGCCGGCATTCATCTCATCGTCGCCACACAAACGCCGCGCGCGGACGTCATCACGGGCGTCATCAAGGCGAACATCCCCACCCGCATCGCATTCCAAGTTTCCTCCGCGCTCGACAGCCGCGTCATTCTCGACCGCAAAGGCGCCGAGAACCTCGTCGGCAAAGGGGACATGCTTTATGTGCCGCCCGGCGGAGCGCAGCCCGTCCGCAGCCAGGGCGCTCTCGTCACCGACGATGAAATTCACGCGCTCGTAAGCCACTGCGTCGCGCAGGGCAAGCCGGTCTTCGATGTCAAAGTCGATGAAGAAGGCGGCGCGTTTGGCGATGAGGACGGTGAAGAAGATGGCGTCAGCGCCGAGGAGATGGAGTGCCTGGAAAAATGCCTCGAAGTCGTGCGCCAGGAGAAAAAAGCCAGCACCAGCCTGCTGCAGCGCCGCCTGCGTCTCGGTTACGGTCGCGCTGCTCGCATGATCGACCTCCTCGAAGACCGCGGCATCATCGGCCCAGGCGAAGGTGCCAAGCCGCGTGAGATTCTCGTGCAGATGGATTGAGAGACAACGATCCTTGCGCAAACGAAGCCGCTGGCGAGAATCGCGCCATGCCCGACCACGCCGTTTTCCGCACCCTGTTCACTGACCTCAAGGCCGAGATGCAAAAAGCCATCGTCGGATACGATGCGCTCCTCGGCGACGTGCTGGTGGCGATTTTTTCCGGCGGTCATGTGCTGCTGGAAGGTGTTCCCGGCCTCGGCAAGACCTACCTCGTGCGCACGCTCTCGCAGGTCATCGGCTTGGAGCCGGGCCGCGTACAATGCACACCCGATTTGATGCCGGCGGACATTCTGGGCACGCACATCGTCGGTGAGGATGAGAAAGGTCATCGCACGTTGCGCTATGAAAAAGGCCCCGTGTTCAAGAACCTCCTGCTTGTCGATGAAATCAACCGTGCCACACCGAAGACCCAGGCCGCGCTGCTAGAAGTCATGCAGGAACGTTGCGTGACTACTGGTGGCGAGCGCCACCTGCTGCCGGAGCCGTTCTTCGTGCTCGCCACGCAGAACCCGATGGAAATGGAGGGCACCTATCCGCTGCCCGAGGCGCAGCTCGACCGCTTCATGTTCAAGATCAAGGTCCCCTTCCCCGACCTCGACTCCCTCGTCGAAATCTCCCGCCGCACCACCGGCTTCACCGAGCCGAAGCTTGCGAACATGACCAACGGCCCGCAGTTGATGGAGATTCAGCACAAGCTCTC
>CAXNGR010000422.1:0-4717 GCA_964201265.1 Verrucomicrobiaceae bacterium | reverse complement strand
ACCAACGCCCGGCGACGCTGCGCAGCTCCATGTTCCTCGGCGGAGCCATCCTGGGCAATCGGGCACGCCAACCAGTGCTCTACATCGCGCAAAGCTGGGGTGGAGCCGAGAAGCACAAGCCCTTGATCGACAAGGTCTTGGAGTGGCGACAACGAACTTCGCCGAAGTTGCCCTCAACACCCCCGCCAACACCCAATACAAAACTCAAAAACGCCGCTTAACTTCGGTATCCGGGTTGAATGGAACCCGGACATGTTTCCAAGGCAGTATCGCAGCTTTCGTCGCGCCATCATCAGATGATCCTATTTCGCGATTTACTATGTCATCGAGCCTGGAGTAACCACGGTCGTCGCTGTCCTCGACATGCGTCGCGAGCCGAAGTCTATCCAGGCGCTGCTCAAAGGCAGGAAGTCGTGATTCTCTGCTTGGAATCCCCCACGCCATCCGTGTAGGCTCCAAGCATGAATCCTTCCAGCCTCTCCCGCCGCCAGTTCGGAACCCTCGCCAGTGTCAGCGCCATCGCCGCGATGCTGCAAACGCAGATTGAAGCCGCCGATAAGGCCGCAGGCGGCAAGGTGAGACATTCCGCGTGCAAGTGGTGCTACAAGGATATCCCGCTGGAAGACTTCTGCCTCGCCGCGAAGGAGATCGGCCTCGAATCGGTCGAGCTGCTCGATCCGAAGGACTTCGCCACGGTGAAGAAGCACGGCCTGCATTGTGCCATGGTGAGCTATCCTACCATCGAAGGCCCTGGCGGCGTCAAGATCGGGCCGATTCCGAAGGGCTGGAACCGCATCGAGCACCACGAACTGCTCGTGCAGGCCTATGAGCCGCTGTTGAAGGAGTCTGCTGAGAACGGGTTCAAACAAGTCATCTGCTTCAGCGGCAACCGCGAGGGCATGAGCGACGAGCAGGGCCTCGATAACTGCGCCAAAGGCCTCCAGCGCCTGTTGCCACTCTGCGAAAAGCTCGGCGTAACGCTCGTGATGGAGTTGCTGAACAGCAAGGTGAACCACGCCGACTACATGTGCGATCACAGCGCCTGGGGCGCCGCTCTTTGCAAAAAGCTCGGCTCACCGCACTTCAAGCTGCTCTACGACATCTACCACATGCAGATCATGGAGGGAGATGTCATCGCCACCATCCGCCGCGATCACGAATTCTTCGCGCATTATCACACCGGCGGTGTTCCCGGCCGTGCCGAGATCGACGAGACGCAGGAGTTGAATTATCCCGCCATCATCAAAGCGATCCAGGAAACCGGCTACACCGGTTATCTCGGCCAGGAATTCATCCCCAAGCGCCCCGACAAGCTCGCCTCGCTCAAGCAAGGCGTGCAGATCTGTACGGTGGGGTAACGTGTTCTACCGATTTACCCATCTTGGTTTACCAGGCTCCCAGTTCACATAGCCCGCGAATAGCATCTTGTGAATTTGGTTCTCAACCGTCGAAAGGGGATTCATTACATCCCTGCAAATCCAGAGAGCCCGTTTTTGGAGATCGCTTGGCAAGGCATCCCACCAGCCGATACGATATGCTGCATTTCAGCCCCCTCTGCCCAAAGCCATCACGTTGCAGTAGATGTGATTGAGCTGGTTGGTTGCCATGAAATCTTGCTGAAGCTGATTCCCGCAGAAGTCAAAATGTGGGGCATAGTAGCCACTGCATACCAGGTCTGGTTTTGTTCCACAGCGGATAATGCAGGCTTCGATGTGACCAAATTCTTTGGATAATAGCCACTGATCCATCTTGGCTTTATCTTTCAGCAAATCATCAACACCAAGCTCCACGCCAGCTTCATACAGATTGCCCAATGCTGTTGGCGACATTTCGTCAGCAGTAGCTCCTACTTTAGCAGCCTCAATAACTCGCAATTGTTCACTCTGCCTCATCTGCGTTTTCTTGAGGAAGAGTTCTTTGCAGATCGTCCGGTACATCAAAAGAAAAACCTGCTCTGCGGTGCCTGTGAACGGATGATTCTCCACTGCCGAAAACAGCTCGGCGTCGTGCTTTTCGCAGAAGCCGTTGAATGTCGAAGCTTGGCTGACTCCGCGAGTCCGCATTTTCACAAGTTCCTCATAACTTGAAGACCATGGGTCAGCATGAACCTGATATACTTGTCCTTGTGTTGAGATTTCACGTAACCCATGGCACTTCGAAATTGTATGGGCAGAGATGATTTTGCCCTCACAATCGTCCGTTGGAGCAAAGCAGTTCTTTGCCTGTAGCATCTTTTTGCCTTTGGCCACCGCATCCGCGTAAACATTCTCGGACTTCGAGTTATCCATGGTCGCATGAATAACCCATTCGATGACGAATGACCAACATCAAGTTGCCGCAGGGATTTGATTGCTACTTCTTTTCACCAGTGACAAACTTTTTTACTTCCTCCGCCGCTTTCTCCCATTCGATCGTCAGCTTCGCGATCTTCGGCTCTACGGCTTCCAATTCGGTGCTGAGGTCGCATAAACTCACCGCAACGGTTCCGTGCCCTCGCTGAGGATCGAGAGATAGGCGTCGTAGGCGTAGAGGCGTCCATACTTACCGCCGGTGATCTCGCGGACGATGCCGAGGGTCTGGAGGCGTTGCAGCGCCTTCGTCGCTGTGGGCAACGAGACGTTCATCTTCGCGGCGGCTTTGCTGGCGGAGAGCAGCGGCACGCGCTGGAGCTGTTCGTGTGCCTGAAGCAACGAGCCGGTGGCTCCTGGCAGCACCACGAGCTTCTCACGATCCTCACGGAAGATGATCCATAGCCGACGTGCGGTGAGCGCGGCGTCATCCGCCGTTTCCTTCACGCCGCGCAAGAAAAAGGACAACCACGCTTCCCAATCACCCGTCTCCCGGATATGCTGAAGGTGCGCGTAGTAGTCGGAGCGGTGCTGTTTGAAGTACAAGCTCAGATAAAGCATGGGCTGACGCAGCATGCCCTCCGCGCTCAGAATCAGCGCGATGAGCAAGCGTCCCAGACGACCGTTGCCATCGAGAAACGGGTGGATCGTCTCGAACTGCACATGCGCCAGCGCCGCTTTGATGAGCGTGCCGGTCTTCACCGGATCGTTGTGGATGAATTTCTCCAGCGATCCCATGCAACCGAGCACCATGTCCGGCGGTGGCGGCACATGGCGGGCATTCCCGGGCCGGGTGCCGCCGATCCAGTTCTGCGAGCGGCGGAACTCGCCCGGTTGCTTTGTGCTACCACGACCGGAAGTCAGGAGATGCGCATGCAGTTCGGTGATGAGCCGCAAGGAAATGGGCAGTCCTTCAGCGAGACGCTGCATGCCCAGCTCCAAGGCAGCGACGTAGCAGGAAACCTCGGCCACATCGTCCAGCGGCACTCCTGGCACGAGATCCATCTCATGGGTCAGTAGGTCGTTGAGCGAGGATTGCGTGCCCTCGATCTGCGAGGACAGCACGGCCTCTTTTCGCACATAGGAATACAGAAAGACCTGCCGGTCCGGCAGGACATCGATCTGGCCGTCCAGCCGCCCGATGGCGAGCGAGGCATCCTGGAGCTGCTCATGCAGGGACTCATCCAAGATGAGCGAAGGCGCTGGAGGTAGTGGAGAGGGGACAAAGGCACGACATTCCTCCCCCAAAGTGGAGACAGGAACGAAATGGCCGGTGAGTCCTCGGTTCATCAATTAAAGAAACAGTTGGGTTTCTTTAATTTGGGCCGGAAGATCGAAAGTTTCTATCGTTTTGTGACCTGTAATGAAAGAAACGCAGTTGTTTCTTTCATTTGAGGCGGGCAAATGTCAGAAACTGAACTTTGCCCTTCGTAGCCTGACTCTCCTGAGTCGGGTCTGGGGGCTTGGCGAAGCGTTTTGGGGACGATCGACTCGACTCTGGAGAGTCAAGCTACGGGTACCAGCTTCTCCATCTCCTCCGCTGCCTTTTCCCACTCGCTGGTGAATTTGGGGATCTTGGTCTCCACGGCTTCCAGTTCGGCGCTGAGGGCGCGGAACTGGGCAGCGTCGGAGTAGGTCGCTTCTTCCTGGAGGAGATTGACGATCTCGTGCTTGCGCTTGTCGAGCGTGGCGAGTTCCTGCTCGATCTTGAAAATGCGTAGATCGAGCTCCTTCTTGGCTTTGCTGTAGGCATTGCGGGCATCGGCCTCGGCACGGCGCTGCTGCTTGCTCTTGGGCGGCTCGCGGACGGCTGGCGCGCTCCAGGTGGTCGGCTGGGCGTTGTGGAGCGTGGCGGTCAGGGCTTCGCGGGCGGAGCCGGACTTGGTTTTGTCGAGGTAGTATTGGTAATCGCCCGCGTAGGGCGTGATGACGCCAGCGCTGACGTGCAGAACCTGCTTGGCCATCTGGCGGATGAAGTGAACGTCATGGCTGATGAACACGAGCGTGCCTTCGTATTGCTCCAACGCGCCGATGAGCGCGTCGATGCTGCCCATGTCGAGATGCGTCGTCGGCTCGTCCATGAGCAGGAAGTTCGGCGGATCGAGCAGCAAACGCACGAGCACGAGACGTGACTTTTCACCGCCACTGAGCACGCCGACGGGCTTGAAGACATCGTCGCCGTGGAAAAGGAACGAACCGAGCAAGGTGCGGCACATGTTTTCGCCGGGCCGGCTCGGCAGGTCCATGGCAGACTCGAGCACGGTGTGACGCATGTTGAGCACATCGCCGCGATACTGGGCAAAGTAGCCGAGCTTGACGTTGTGGCCAAGTTCGCAGGCACCGGCCTGCGGTTTGAGCGCTCCGGCGAG
>CAXNGR010000421.1:0-4722 GCA_964201265.1 Verrucomicrobiaceae bacterium | reverse complement strand
GACGACCTCGGCTACGGCGACATCGGGCCGTTTGGGGCGGTGAAGCAGAAGACGCCGCATCTCGACCGCATGGCGCGGGAGGGCATGAAGCTCACGTCGTTCTACGCCGCGCCAGTGTGCAGCGTGTCGCGGGCGCAGATCATGACCGGCTGCTATGGCGCACGCGTTTCCGTGCCCGGTGTGTATGGACCGGGGAGCAAAAATGGCCTGCATCCAGAGGAGCACACCATCGCGGACCGATTGAAGCCGCTCGGCTATGCCACGCAGTGCATCGGCAAATGGCATGTCGGCGACCAACCGGCGTTTTTGCCCACGAAGCAAGGCTTTGATCACTACCTCGGCATCCCGTATTCCAATGACATGCTCAAAACCGCGAGCGTGGACGGCCGCCGCGTCGTGCCGCTCGTGCGCGATGACAAAGTCGAGCGCTTGCTCGACGAGGCAGACCAGGATCGCATCGAGGAAATCTACACCGACGAGGCCGTGAAGTTCATCCGCAGCACCCAGGCAACGAAGAACCAAGAACCAGGCACCAAGAACACGGCGCAGCCGTTCTTCCTCTACTTCCCGCACACCGCCGTGCACACGCCCATCCATCCCGGCAAAGCCTTTCAGGGCAGCTCGCAAAACGGCCGCTTTGGCGACTGGGTGCAGGAGGTCGATGCCAGCGTCGGTCGCGTGTTCGACACCCTGCGCGAGCTGCAGCTCGCTCAGAACACGCTCGTCATCTTCACCAGCGACAACGGTCCCTGGCTCATCAAAGGCCCCGATGGCGGCAGCGCGGGCCCTTTGCGCGGTGGCAAAGGCAGCACCTGGGAAGGCGGCGTGCGCGTCCCCACGCTCGCGTGGTGGCCCAGCAAGATCGCGCCCGGCAGCGTGTGCGATGCCGTCGCCGGCACCATCGACGTGCTGCCCACTTGCCTGAAAATCGCCGGAGCCGAGGTGCCCGCGCAACCCGTGCTCGACGGTCGCGACCTCTCCCCGCTGCTCTTCGGCCAAAGCAAAGACTCGCCACGCGAAGCCCACTACTACTTCTCCAGCTACAACCTCCAGGCCGTGCGCCAGGGCCCGTGGAAGCTCGCTCTCGAGACGCAGCGTGAAACCATGGGCAAAGACGCCGCCAGCGATGCGAGCGTGAACCCGCGCCTCTACAACCTCGATCAAGAAATCGGCGAACGCACCAACCTCGCCGCGCAGCATCCCGACATCGTCGCCAAACTCACCGCGCTCGCCGACGCCATGACCGCCGAGATCGGCGGCAACGAACCCAAATCCCGCCGCCCGCCCGGCGAGGTCGAAAATCCCGTCACCCTCTATCCCACGAGCGACAAACCCAAGGAACGCCCTACTCCCAAGGCAAAGGCCAAAGCCAAGCCCACCGACCTCTCCAAGCTCCAACCCGGCGACAAACTCGACGCCGAAAACGCCCCGCACATCGCCGACACGCCCTTCACCCTCACCTGCGAAGTCACCACCGCGCAGCGCGATGCCATCCTCATCGCCCACGGCGGCGCCAGCACCGGCTACGCGCTCCATCTCAGCGCAGGCAAACTCATCTGGACCATCCGCCACGGCAAAACCCTCACCACCGCCCAAACCGACTACCCCGCCGACAACCAACCCCACCGCATCACCGCCACCCTCGGCAAAAACGGTCAGCTCACCCTCCAACTCGATCAAAACGAACCCGTCACCGCGAACAGTTCCGGCCTCATCCGCACCCAGCCCAAAGAAGACTTTTGCCTCGGCCACGACAACAAAGTGCCGGTGGCCACTTACACCGCGAAGGGGAGGTTTGAGGGGAAGATCGCGAATGCTGTCATTCGATAAGGACATCACAGCTTCAGACTATGAGTTTAGCCATTCCATTTCACTTCCTTGCCTTCACAGCTCCGTTTTTGATCGTCAGTACGCTTTCAAGCTGTGGCACCATTTCCAACGAGGTGCCCGACATGGACGTGGAAATAAGCGATGCGTTTGATCACAAGCAGACCCGCACCAAGTTCAAAACGGGTGACTATCTGGTTAACAGTCCTCCACACATCATCAAAGCCAAGGTGCCGACCTCGCGCATTGAGGGCGAGTGGGGCAATCCGAATCCTGCCAAGTATCCGTTCGATCACCGCTGGAGAATTGATGTGGAGTTCACTGACGCCATCGACTGCCCAAGCCATCGCGAAAGTCACCAGCGGCTACGACGCTGGTTTGGATCGTGAAGGTAACTACATGTTTGCTCGCTTTGAGAGGAAACATTTCAAGTGGGGCAAGGCCATCTCATACTTTTCCCAATTCAGCCAGGACACAGGTGGTTATGTCCCGCACAACGGTGGTCTGACTTATGAAATCTGGGGAACCACCACGGACAACCGGCACATCGTGCATCTAACGTGCTCGGTCACACATCGAGACTTGGAGGAGTGGGGACCAAACGTGCGCACAACCCGTTCCATGAAGGAACTACATGCTGACAAGGACTACAAACTTGTCGAAACATGTGCTTCGTCCGATTTTGAACCGACGTTATCAGAGTTGGATCGATTGCTCGACACGCTCGTCATCAAGGGCAGCCATTCAAACTAATGCATCTCTGCTCCTCCGTCCCTCTGCGGCAAAACCAAGCGTCCTGGATGTTCTTTTCTGCCGCAGAGTAACAGAGAGGCCAAGGAGCAGAGTTTGATGGTGTAACATCCTCACCCGCGTCCCGTTCACGAACCATGCGCCGCGTTTTCCTTCTCTATCTCTTCGCACTCAGCTCTTTGCTCTACGCTCAAAAGGCCTCCACACCGCCGCCGACGAAGCCGCCGCTGGTGAGTGTGGACATCACGAAGCTGCCGGAGGGCGCGACGCATCTTGATCTGTGGCTGCTGTGCGGGCAGTCGAACATGAAAGGACGTGGCGTGATGCCGGAGGAGCCGAAGAACGACCCGCGCATCGTCATGATGCACAAGATGGACGATCAGTGGTATCTCGCCCGGCATCCGCTGCATCTCACGGGCGATGCAAAGACGTTCCAAGGGCATGACAACGCCGGCGTCGGACCCGGGCTGGCCTTTGCGGAGGTGCTGGCCGCGCAGGACAAGACGGCGGCGATGGGTCTGGTGCCTTGTGCAGTCGGTGGATCGTCGATCAAGCTCTGGCAGAAGGGCGCGAAGCTCTATGAGGAGGCGATTCGACGGGCGAAGGTGGCTTTGCAGACCACCGCACCAGTAAAAGCCCGCATTCGCGGTGTGATCTGGCTGCAAGGCGAGGCCAACGCGAACCCGCAGGAGCTGCCACTGCATGCGGAGCGTCTCCGCGCGATGATCGAGGCGCTGCGAGCCGATTTGGCGCTGCCGGAGCTGCCCTTCATCGCCTGCACGATTGGCGAGATGAAGCCGGAACCGCTGCTGACGAACCTGAAAGCGATGAATGAGATCCAGCTCGCCCTGCCGAAATCCGTGCCCCACACCGCCTGCGTGGATGCGCGTGATCTGAAGACGCACATCGGCGATGCCGTGCATTTCGACACCGCGGCGCAAAACGAGATCGGGAAGCGTTTTGCGGCGAAAGTCATCCAGATTGCAAAGCCATGATCCGCTCTCTTCATCTCCTGCTGCTGTTCGTCACCGCATCCTGGTCGAAGGAGCCCTTCAAGCCGAACCTCGGTCCGGATTTGCCCGCGATCACAGTTTCGTGTGGTGACGTGACTCTGCTGCTCCGCCAGGCCTCGCAATGGACACCCGGACGCATTGACTTCCGTGGTCATGCGATGACGACGGAGCGTAGCGCCTACGGCACGGTGTTCTCCTTTCCCGATTGCGGCTTCATCGGCACAGCACACCTGGAAAACGAAGCGGAGCCGCTCCAGTCACTCGCGTTTATCTTGGACGGCAAACCGGTCCTGGCACCTCCGGCACAGATGAAAGGTCGGTCATTTCGCTTCGAGCGCACCTCACGGATCCGAGGTATCGACCTAGCCTGCGTCACCGAGATCAAAGATGGACAGCTTCACGAGACGACCACCTTCCACGCCCGCGAAGCCGTTCCTTTGAAACTCGTGTATCATTTCATGCATGCGTGGGCACCTACAGTGTCCGCTTTTCTCGCAGGAAGCGATGCCACGCCGGGCAAAACGTTTTCCGGCACGCTCCGTGACGATGACGCGACAGCGCGGAAGTTTTTCATCAACGAGCGGGTGGACTGGATGGCCATCTATGAGCCGAAAAGCAGCCAGTTTGCTGTTTCTCGTCTGCTGTCAGCGCCGCAGCAGGGCGGGCACGTCACCATGATCTGGAACGTGCCAGGCTCCTATCGGAAGTTTTATTTGAAGTGTTTTGAAAATGCCACGGTGCCCCTCGGCTTTAAGGGCACTTGGCGAATGGTCACGGCCTTCGGCAACAGCGACGCCGAAGGCTGGGAAAGCGCCGCTCGCAAACTTGCCAACGAACTCCACAACCTGTGATCCCTCCTCATGAAAGCTGCTTTCTTCTCTCTCTTTCTGATCGCTGCCGTCCCCGCCTTCGCCGCAATCCATCATGCGCAGGGCGAGATGTCGGGTGAAGTCACCGCGACCTCCGTTTGGCTCCAAAGCCGACTCACGGCCATTCCCGGGCCGGTGCTTGATGCAAGCGGCGATGTGCCGGGGAAAGAAGGTGTCGCGTATTTTGAGTGGAGTGAGTCGGCGGACTTTGCCGAGCCGACACGCAGCAAGTGGTCCGAGGCGAAGGCGGATCACGACTTCAT
>CAXNGR010000420.1:0-4728 GCA_964201265.1 Verrucomicrobiaceae bacterium | reverse complement strand
TGAAGCCGCTCTCGGGCCGAGCCCAAGGAACGCTGACTTGCTTCACCTGGTGCTGCGGGCACTGCACTCGCGGCACGCGCGCGCTCAGATACGTCGGGTGCTGCCAGAAGTTCAAATGCCGCCAGCGCTTTACCTCGTGATCATACAGTGGGCAGAGCTGTGCGCAGACTGGACACGGCATTTGCGCCCCTGCCTCCACTTCGATGTCCACATACAAAAACTTGCTCTCCAAGCCGCCATCCTCCAAGCCGCTGCGCACCACCTTCCAGGGGGCGGCCAACCCCAATGCCAAACCAATCAACATGTTCTGATCCATCCCGGAGCTTTACACCACGCTCCCCTCGCTGCCAGCCGTGTCACCCATTCAGCTCAGCGAAGCCACTAATAATTCGGCGCAGATCGTCCTCCAGCTTGGCCCAAGTGTCGCAAGGCACGCGAGTATTGCTGCCGTCTTTGGCGAACTCGGTGATGAAGTCTTCTTGGCATTTCGCCTGTTCCACTGTCTCGGGCTTGAGAGGGGCGATGAGTTCGCTGCCCCAACAAAGATATGTGAAGACGGGTCGAGGCAGATCACGGGCGACTAGCATTTCCAACTGGGTGTAGCTGAAATGGCGACCCTCGGTGCGTGCGTCTTTGAGGCCTTTGATGGGTTCTCGCATCATAAGACCGCATGCTGGACCTACGAGACAGATGACGGCATCGCAGTCGATGAGGTGTCCCTGGAGCATTTTCTTCACATCAAGCCAAGATGCTGTGAAGTCTGGCTGGTGGATCACGTCGTAGCCGCGCTCCTTGAGGATGACAGCGCATTTATCCGCAGTGGCGGCAAGCCCATTGGTGGTGCGGGAAATGAAGACGCGAGGTGGGCGAGGCATGGTCAACACTAGGGCGGAGGGACTCGCAGGCAACCCTCTGACGCAGTGCGGAGGGGTAGATCACCTTTCGGAGCACATCAAAGCGGACGCTGCTCACTTCACCTCCACCCCATTCCTTAGCACCTCCATCTGCAACTCGCGCCAGGCTTGGGTGCCGTGGCGGGCTTTGACGGGGTCGATGGTGAGGGTGTCGCCGGCTTCGAGGAGGAGGCGCTGGACTTTCACGGGATCGACGGCTCGCGGGGCGATGTTTTGCTGCACGGCGAGCGCGGCGATGACGCCGACGGCCTGGCCGATGTTCAGGGTGTGGGGTTGCAGGCGGGTGGCACCATTCACCATGCGGCTTTGGCTGAAGTTTTTCTCGGCGGGGAGGAAGCCATCGAGCGTTTCGGGGATGAGGCACTCGAAAGGAATGCCGAAGGGGCCGACGCCGCGTTCACCGAACTTGTGCGGGATGTCGCTCTCGCAGTCGAGTTCGGGTTCGAGCCATTCTTTGCGCATGGAGCCGTGCAGGTCGATGGCGTAGTCGCCGAGCGCGATGGTGTGGCGGAATTGCAGCGGCTTGCTCTGCACGCGTTCGATCTCGGCCGGGCGCAGCGTGTGCAGGCCGACGATGCGGCGGCTCTCGCGGGTGTAGGGGATGACGCAGAAATGCACGAGCACGGCGCGAAATGGCGCGAGCTCCGGCTGCTGCTTAATCCACGCATCGACCTCGGTGCTGTGCGCGGGCGTGTCGTAGCCTTCGTCGTTCGCCACGGACCAGTCGGTCTTGCCGAGCGTGGTGTGGATGTAGTGGAGCAAATGCAGCGTCTTGAGCTGCATGACGCGGTTCATGGCGAGCCGCGCGGCGGGATTTTCGATCTCGGCGACGGTGGAGTGCACGTCGTTGTTGTAGTTCAGATGCGTGCGCGTGATGACGCTGTTGTCGGCCGGGCGGGCGCTGTCCGGCATGCCGCGGTAGCCGATGAAGGTGGCCCAGTTCCACGGCTTGGCCTTCAAATCGACCTTCTCACCGGCGACGAGCGATTTCGAAAAGGCGGCCTGCACCTTGTCGGTGTAGCCGGGTGGTTTTTCGCGCACGAGCAACTCGTCGGGCACGCCCTGCGGATACTGTTTCACCACGGCCGTCCAGGTGTTGGACTGCACATGGCGTTTCGGGTCGATGGCGTCATTGAGGCAGTTGCCCACACGATACTTTGCGCCCGTCAGAGGGATGACATCGCCCCACTCGGTGGCATCGACGAGCACCTTGCTGGCGATGCGGCGCGTGCGGCCTGCGTGGCTGATTTCCAGGCCAGTGACCGTGTTGCCTTCCTTCGTCACTTTGGAAACGCGGGCCAGCAGGGCGAGGTCGAGCACGCCACGGCCCTTCGAATCGCCTAACATCACGTGGAGCAAGCGACGACCAACGCGTGGCTCCACGCCGACGTGACCATGCCAGTAGGCAGTGAGATGGTTCACGCCGAGCGGCCGGTAATGCGCGGCGATGAGGCCGCAAAGCTCGCGATACAGTCCACGCTCGCGCACCAGCGTGCGGCCTTCGTCCATCGAGGTGACACCCGCAGCCATCGCCTGCCCACCGATCCACTCCGTCTCCTCCAAAAGCAGCACGCTGGCCCCGAGTCGCGCCGCCTGCACGGCAGCGCCGACACCGCCCATGCCCGCACCGGCGATGACGACATCGTAGCTCTCGCGCAGTTGATCAAAGCTCGTTGCCTCCAGCGGCGTGGCATTCACCGACTTCGGCGGATCGACTGGCAACTGTGCCGCGCCGCGACTGAGCACGATGGCGACGTTTTTGCCGACGCACACGCCGCCGGGCACGGACGTCTTCTTCCAATAGTCCGGCGAGCTGAGCACGCGCTGCTTCGTGAGCACTTCGAGTGCTTCATCGAGCGTCTTCACCGGCTTGTAGATGCCCGCGATCTTGATCAGCAGCGAGGCCACGCGAGCGCCATCGCACTTTCCCGTCTCGGTGGCGTTCTCACGCCAGTATTCGGGCGACTCGATGATGCGCTTCTCCACCAGCGCCGCGAGATCCTCCTCCGTGAACTGCGTGCTGGCAGCATGCGAGTGGATCGTGAAGGCCAAAAGAAGCGAAAAGAGGGCGCGGAGGTGCATGACGAAAGAGAAGATAGGCGTGATGACAACGCAGACTGTTTCAATACGTATCTCGACACCTATGAAAATCGCCCCGCTGCTCCTCGCTGCCTTCGCCACATCCATCTTCGCTGCCGATTGGCCAGCATGGCGCGGTCCTACGGGCGATGGTCATGCGGTTGCGGGTCAAAAATTGCCCGTGAAATGGAGCGAGAGTGAAAACCTTGTCTGGAAGGCCGCCGTGCGTGGTCGCGGGCATGGCTCGCCCATCGTCATGGGGGATCAAGTCCTGCTCGCCACCGCCGATGTGGACACGGAGGAGCAGCTCGTGCTCAGCTTTGATCGTGCGACCGGCAAATCACGCTGGGAAACCGTCGTGCATCACGGAAACCTGAACACCAAGGGCCACAAAATCTCCTCACAAGCCTCCTCCGATGTCGTGAGCGATGGCGAGCGGCTCTTCGTGAACTTTCTCAACAATGGAACCATCTTCACCACCGCGCTCGATTTGAAGGGCAAACAGCTCTGGCAGCGTCGCGTGTGCGATTTCCAAGTGCATCAGGGCTTTGGCTCCTCGCCGGTGATTTATCAAAACATCGTGCTCGTCTCCGCTGACCATCGTGGCGGCGGCAAGATGACCGGCCTCAACAAACTCACCGGCGAGATCATGTGGCAGCAGGACCGCCCACCCGTGGCGAATTACGCCTCGCCGGGCATCGTGAACGCCGCTGGCAAGGTCCAGGCCGTGCTCGCAGGCTGCAACAAGGTGGAGAGCTTCGATCCGCTCACTGGCAAAAAACTCTGGAGCATCGACGGCAGCACCGAGGAGACCGTCGTCACTGCCGTGACCGATGGAAGCCGCGTTTTCCTCGGCGGAGGCTATCCAAAGAACCACACCATGGCTCTCGAATCCGACGGCAGCGGCAAGATCGCGTGGGAGAACGTCACCAAGACCTATGTGCCCTCCATGCTCGTGAAAAACGGCCACGTCTTCGCTGTCGGTGACGCCGGCCGCGCTGTGTGCTGGAAATCCGCGACCGGCGAAGAACTCTGGAATGAAAAAGTCGATCGCGAGTTCTACGGCTCGCCCGTCATGGCCGACTCGCGCATCTACGTCACGAGCAAAGCCGGCGTCACCTCCGTCTTCGAAGCCACGCCGGAGAAATTCACCCTCCTCGGCCAAAACCCGCTCGGGGATGAATGCTTCAGCACCCCCGCCATCTGCGACAACCGCCTCTACCTCCGCTCCGCCAAGACCAGCCCCACACGCCAGGAGTTTCTGTGGTGTGTCGGGCAATGATCCAAACCTCATGTAGTCTCAGCCAAGAAGGAGCTTTGCGCGCTCATTTTCGCGTTTATCGTCACTTCGCATGTCTCGCATCATCCTCGGCATCACCGGTTCCATCGCAGCCTACAAGGCGGCGGACCTCGCCAGCCAGCTCACCAAGGCTGGGCATGAGGTGACGTGCGTGCTGACGAAATCCGCGCTCGAATTTGTCACACCGCTGACCTTGAGCACGCTGAGCAAACATCCGGTCATCACCGACCTCTTTGCTGAAAAGGAAGGCTGGCAGCCCGGTCACATCCAGCTCGCCGACGAGGCCGACCTGCTCCTCATCGCCCCCGCTACGGCCAACATCCTCGCCAGCATGGCCCACGGCTTCGCCAACGACGCTCTCACCGCCATCGCGCTCGCCACTCGTGCGCCGATTTTGATCGCCCCGGCCATGAACGGCAAGATGTGGCAGCATCC
>CAXNGR010000419.1:0-4739 GCA_964201265.1 Verrucomicrobiaceae bacterium | reverse complement strand
CAGTTGGATCGGCGACATCAAGGGCGTCGATCTCGTGGCCGAAAACGTCGAAACCGACCCAGCGCTGCAAAAGTTCCTCGCGGGCATCCAGTCCATGGAAGTTCGCGACGGCGCTTTGAAGCTGGTGCTCAACAAGTGATCGAGCCAAGCCTTCGACCTCACGGGCCGACCTGTCTGCGCCGCAAAAAGCGATGCCGACAGGCGGTTCAGTGGCAAGAGAGGCCATCCGAGATCAGGATTGAACCGTTGGTTGGCAGAGTTACGCCATTCACTGAGTGGTAGAATCGTTTAACGGCCCAAGCTCCGAGAGGCCAGACGCTGCATTGCCAAACCACGACGCCATGCCGAGTTGGCTGTAGATTGGGAGCCTCGCTCAGGGAAGTGGGCAGCTAATCTGATCCATCGAGTTGCCCCGTCGATGAATCGTAGGATAACCAGTGGTGAGAGACCGTCCATCTCGGCGTGGGGCCCACACCACTGCTGTGCTGGGTAATGAACTGGCGCTCCTCGAAGGCAGCCACCGAACAGGCACCTATCAATGCCACCGGGAGCACGAGAGAGCACACCAGCACACGGGCAATGCCTTGCCAACCTCGAAGCAAAGCCATCGTGGGAAGCGCTGCGAAGATGGAGAAGTGCAAAAGCGCCATGCTAAACGTATAGGCAGACAAGAAGGGCTCCATCGTCCGGCCTATCAGACACATCTGATAGGCATGGTAGAAAGTGAAGCCTGTAGCCACCACTCGGAGGGTGAGCGGCAACCCGCGACCGCGGACCACCAGGGTCAAAGCCAGCGCAGCGGTGGCCACCATCCAAATCAAAGCACCCGCCGACATAGACTCTGTCACCACGGCAGCGACAATCACAACGGCCGTTCCAAAAATGATCTGGCTCCGGCTGCTAATCAATTCATGTGTGACGCTGTGAGTTGGCCGAACGCTTCGGATCATGCGACGGCGAGCGCAAGACATTGCTGACACGACAGATAGCCTTCGAGCCGTTGCCTGCATCCGTTTTGTTCGGCTTTGGTGGTTCGTGGGTAGAGCGTCATCGTGAGTAAAGGGTCAACATCCAGCTCCCAAGCTGAGAATCCCGATGAACCACCACAAGAACCCACCCAAAAGAGTGGCGCATAAAGTGCCTGCGGATGGACGAAGAGCGTGCAACGGGAACATGCAAACTGAGATGGTGATCACAATCAGCCAACCCGGAGAGTGCAGGGCGAGAATCTGTCCAAGAGGCAAGCTGAACGGGCCAGTCATGATGAAGCAAACAGCATCGAAATGGACTGCTACAGAAGACGTCGGAAGTCCGGCCGCAAACAATGCGGAGCCGAGCAGCATGAGTGCTACTGTCAGTGCAATCCCGAACCATCGCCGGCGATGCAATCCTGCGGGTGGGTTGGCTATGGACTCCGTCATGGAAGGCATTTGGTCTCAGGACTCTGCCTCTTGGCCTAACGTTTCGGATCAGGCGACGGCGAGCGCAAGACGTTGCTGACACGACAGATAGCCTTCGAGCCGTTGCCTGCATCCGTTTTGTTCGCCTTGGTTGTTGTGGTGGTTATTCATGGAGGCCAGTTGCGGAATCCGCCAGCAATGCAGCCCGAATCAACCCCTGAAGGCGAAGCTGCTCGGCATGAGGTAACGTCGAGCCAAAGCAAAGCCTATCCTCACTCTGTAGCATGATGATGGTCATACCTGGAAGAAATGGAAGGGCACCAACATCAGTCGGGTGGATCAGGCGGATGCGGCGGACTATGGCAGAGAAGGGCTGACGCACACGAAGCACAGCACTATCGGATGCAATCTGGAGCGTGTAATGCCCAGCAATCTCTCCCACCATAAATGGGAGCTGGCGAGGAATGACAAATCCAAGCCCCAGAGAAGCGATGAGCGCAATACCAGTCCCTATCCAGTGCTGGCTGTGGCCCAGCAGGCCTCGAACACCTATCCAGCCAAAAATGGTCAGTCCTGCCATCTCAAACAGCATGATGAAAAGGAAAAGGCCGCCCAGCACGAGGCTCTTGGTGAACCACGGCCAATCTCTTGATGGAGCGCTGACTATCTCAGTCTGCATTGGTGCTAGGCTGGGTTCTTGGGCGAACGTCTCGGATCAGGCGACGGCGAGCGCAAGTCGTTGCTGACACGACAGATAGCCTCCGAGCCGTTGCCTGCATCCGTTTTGTTCGCCCTTAGTTCGATGGGAGAAGTCTTCATGAAGGCATCCTCAAACTCGGGCCAAGGTGACGACCAAATACTCCGCTTAGTCTTCCCTCCCACCCGCCGTTCCCATAGTTGAAGGCGTAGCGAGGGATGCGTTCCAAATCTCGATCATCTAACGTTATCACCATGGTGGTTTCGTCGAACTGATCCTGTAGCTTCACCAATAGGCTCTGCCATCCACCGTCTTTGCGGGCTGAGGGGTCTTGTCGAAACAGGAACTCCTGCTCACTCTCATTCAATGTCAGTGTAATCATGGGTTTTAGTGATCGGGGATGGGCCACTCGGAGTTGGGCGAACGACCCACATCAGGCGACGGCGAGCGATGGACGACCGCTTACATGACGGATGAGCTACGAGCCGTTGCCTGCATGTGATGGTTCTCCGACGATTTACCCCAGACAAACAACACCATGAATACACCAATCATCGAACTCCCTGACGGCTCTGGCTGCTTCACCGCAACCATCCTGTCCAACGACGAAGCAATGGCGCTGCCAATCAAGCAGCGGCCACTGAATCACCGCATTTCCGGTGAGATATACCACGCGGTCTTTCAAGCCATCGGAGAAGCCTCAACAACGTGGAAAACTGAAATGGGCAACGAGGTTTTTAACTCCACCGCCGCCGAAAAGATCGCCGTCGATCTGTGCTTCAAAATCGCCAACGAAGTGGAGAAGTGGCGAGAGCTAAGCGCAACGGAAGTGTGCGCCGGAAACCCCGCAATCGCCGAATATGTGGCAAGCCTCGAAAGCAGGCTGGCTGCTTCGGAGAACATCAAGGATCAGCCGACCAATCCCGCCGAATGAACGCTTCTAATCTCAATCAACCTGCAACGGCGGGATTTGGTCGGCCTGCATCCGCTTGTTCGGATTCGTGGGAGTCCATCTTCGCCGATCACTGCAAGATGATCTTTTGGCGGAATGGCTGGACGCGGGCAATCTACAACAGGAAGCCGCCGCACCTGCTCACGAAGCTCGAAGAAATAGAAAGGCGAGGCAATCGCGCAAACGCTCGAATCAAGCAGGTCATGGACCGTGCCGATGCGCTGCGCACCAGTAATCCGAACATTGAAGATCATTAACAGATCGTGAGGTTTGTCAGCAGCTTTATAGCCGACTGTTTGACGGGAATATCACGGAGTTTTGACTTCATGGCAGTCGTTTTACGCTCCTATGCCGTACTCGTGCAACAAAAAAGTAGAATATCACTCAAATACTGGATAGTGGGGCTGTTCTATGAG
The DNA here is from genome assembly GCA_964201265.1 of Verrucomicrobiaceae bacterium. GTDB lineage: Bacteria > Verrucomicrobiota > Verrucomicrobiia > Verrucomicrobiales > Verrucomicrobiaceae > Prosthecobacter. The sequence continues at coordinate 1,274 of CAXNGR010000419.1, read as the reverse complement.
CAACAAACCGGAACCCAAACTGGAGGACAAGCTGCGTGGCGCGCTCCGCCTCAAACAATACTCACCCCGGACAGAGGAGACGTACATCCAGTGGTACAAGCGCTATGTGCTCTTCCAAGCGCAGGCGACGGGCAGGATGCGGCACCCGGCGGAGATGGGGACGGAAGAGGTGGCGGCCTTTTTGACGAATCTGGCCGTGAACAAGAACCTGACGGCCTCTTCCCAAAATCAGGCTCTGAACGCGCTGGTTTTTTTATACCGGGAGGTGCTCAAAATGGAACTGGAGGGACTTGATGCGGTGCGGGCAAAACGGTCGAAGTATCTGCCCGTGGTGTTGACCCAGGATGAGGTAAAGATTCTGCTGGCAGGTGTGAAGGGGGCGGCGGGACTTGCGGTAAAGCTGCTGTATGGGTGCGGACTCCGCGTGGCGGAAGTTTTGGCGCTGCGCATCAAGGATGTGGATGTTGGCGGTGGGAAGATCGAGGTGCGGGGTGGAAAAGGAGATAAAGATCGCGTGATCACGCTGCCGAAAAGCCTGCAGCACCCAATCGAGGAGCATTTAAAGCATGTGCGGGCTGTTTTCGACGCGGACCGGAGAGAGGGCGTGCCCGGCGTGGCGATGCCGAAGGCCTATGACATGAAAAACCCGAAAGCTGCGGAGAGCTGGCCGTGGTTCTGGTTCCTTCCCTCCGCCAAAGTATGGGATGACCTGGAGCGGGATGGCAGCCCACGCTCTGGCGCACGTGCCTACGGACGCGGGCGGCATCATCTGCATGAGATTGTGATCACACGGGAGCTGGAGCGGGCGGCGAAGCTGGCGGGATTAGCCAAGCGGGTGACGGCGCATGCGCTGCGGCATTCGTTTGCGACCCATCTCGTGCTGCGGGGGATCGACATCCGCAGCGTGCAGCAGCTCCTCGGCCACTCGGATGTGCGCACGACGGAGATTTATACGGTGCTGGCCAAAGCCATGCGCGGAGAGATCACCAGCCCGCTGGATGATTTATGAGGTGACTCAAGCGGGCCTGCGGATCACTTCCCGCCAAACTGCTTTTGATACAGCGTCTTGAAGGGATTTTCGGCGGCGAGCGGGGTCTTCTCATTCACGAGGAGGGGCTGGACGCTGTCCCACCATTGGTCGTAGGCGGTGGCGAGTTGTTTCACCACCTCGGGATTCGCGGCGGCGAGGTCGGTTTGCTCGCCGGGATCGGCTTGGAGGTCGAAGAGCTGCCAGGAAGCGGTCATCGGCTCCGGTCCGGCACGGACGATGGCGT
>CAXNGR010000418.1:0-4744 GCA_964201265.1 Verrucomicrobiaceae bacterium | reverse complement strand
TCTGACCTCGACCGGCTTCGCCAAAGTCGAGCGCATCTGGATGACGCATCAGTCACCGGACAACAGCAAAATCGTCGTCTCTTGGGAAACCTCCTCACCGGGTGATTCTGTGGTCGAGTTTGGCACATCGCCGCAGCTCGGCGAGAGCGTGAAGGTCGATGGCAGCCGCACGCTGCATCATGTGGAGATCCCGATCCCGCAAAAAGATGCCCTCTATCATTACCGCGTGAGGAGCGGTGATCACGTTTCGGAGATCAACACGTTCAAAGGTTATCCATCAAAGCTGCTGCGCATCGCCGTCGTGGCAAACATCCGTGCGGATGCGAAGCTGAACTTCACCGCGATCAAGAAGGACGATCCGCATCTTCTGATCTCGGCGGGTGACACGGCCATGCAGTATCAGTTTGCCACCGAGGCTGACAAGGAAGCCACGAAGTCCCACAGCACGGCCATCGACACCCAGGCGGACCTTTTCGAAAGCACGCCGCTCATGCTCTCGCTAGGCAATCTGGATCGCAAGGTCCGTCCGAACGGCCTCAGCATGGAGGAGCCTGGTTATGACATCGAGGCCACGGGCTACCGGAAGTTCTTCACGCTGCCGGGCAAGGAGTGGATCTGGGCTTGGGACGTCCCGGACTTTGATCTGCGACTCATCAGCGTTGACATGAGCCACACGGGCGACTTCGGAAAGCCGAACCAGGCCTGCAACGCGTTCGACAAGGATTCCGAGCAGTTCCGATGGTTCGAGGAAACGATGAACGCCACGAAAGCGGGCTTCGTCGTGACGATGTATGGCGAAACCGGCGGCACCGTGCGTCGTCACGCCGAGGGTGGATGGAAGCGCGTCCTTGAAAAAGGCAGCATCGCCATCTCCGGCGAGTGCTACCACGCCGAGCGCACCGAGCTGGACGGCATGACCTACTACAACAGCTCCGTGCGCGGCAATGGCACCTTCGGCCACGATCCACAGGCCTCCTTTTCTGACAAAGCAGCGAGCTATCAACTGCTCACGCTTGATCGTGACGCAGGCACCTTGACCTCCGAACTCAAAGCCCTCGAGGACGGTCGCGTGCTCGACCGTAAAACCTTCACCAAACGGGCGAAATGAGATTCCTGGCTCTTTGGGCGGTTCTTCTGCCTCTGTCACTCCACGCTGCGGACCAGCCCGCGCCTGCGAAAGTCGTCTTCACCATCTCCGGCCTCGAATGCGGGAGCTGCGTTTACATGGTGCAGCATCAGTTGTCGCAAACACCCGGCATCGCCGAGGTGGAGGTGCTGCAAGGGCTCGAAGGCTACGCCAGCGTGAGCTACGACCCGAAGCTCGTCAGCGATCACCAGATCGCGCAGGCCGTGCGCGAGACTCCCGGTCTGCACGGCACGCCTTACATCGCGACCATGAAACTGCGCGTGCCGGGTTTCTTTCAGCACGAGGCCTAGGTGAAGTCGCTCTTTGAGAAGTGGAAGCCGTCCATCGAACTCGTCATCTGGGACGCGCACGCAGGCGAGCTGATCGTGAACTTCGCCGAATTGAAAAAAGACGCGAAGGGAGTCTTCCCGCGCGGCTGGAGCCTCCCTCAGCTTGATGCAGGATTGAAGAAGCTCGGCCTCAAATATGAAATTCTCTCACCGGCCACGCTGTGATGCGGTCATTCATGAAACGACACCTACTTCTACTCCTTCTCGCTACCTCAGTCTTCGCTGCGGATGAAATCCGCACGCAGCACGATGTCGATTTCCTCGGCGCTGGTCGGAAGGAGAAGGCGGATCTGTATCTGCCTGCGAATCCGCAGCCTGGGCAGATGTTTCCTGCTGTGGTGATCATTCACGGTGGCGGCTGGTCCGGTGGTGAGAAGCGGGCCGTCCGCGAGATCAACATCGGCACCACGCTGGCGCTGAATGGCTATGTCGGCATGAGCATCGACTACGTTTGGGCGAACAGCGAGCACCCAGGCCCGACGTGGCCGCAGAACCTGCATGACTGCAAAACGGCCGTGCGCTGGCTGCGGGCGAATGCAGAGCGTTTGCAGATCGATCCCGCGCACATCGGTGTGATCGGCGGCAGCGCGGGCGGACATCTCGCGGCGATGGTCGGCCTCACCGGCGGCGAACTCGATCCTCCCGGTGATGGTGACACGCGAGTGCAGTGCGCCGTCGATCTTTATGGTCCAGTGCTGTGGTTCGAGCAGCGAGACCTCGCTATGTTTCGCCAAACCCGCGCCGAGGCTCCCGAACTCTACAAACAGGCCGATCCACGCTCCCACATCGACAAAAGTGACCCACCGCTGCTCATCCTGTACGGCACGGCGGACGAAACCGTGGCAGTGGCCGACTCCGAAGCGCTCGCAGCGGCGATGAAAGCCGCTGGAGCAGCGCATCAGCTCGAAATCATCCCGGATGCGCCGCACAGCTTTCACCTCCAGCCCAAGCAGCGCGATTTGCGACCGCTGGTGCTTGGCTTCTTCGACAAAAATCTCAAAGCCAAACCATGAATGCGGCCACGACACTTGCCATCACGCTGCTGCTGATCGCCACCACGATCACGGCCGCGCCTCCGAACATCGTCTTCATGTATGTGGACAATCTCGGCTTCGGCGATCTCGGCTGTTATGGAAACACGGAGGTGAAGACGCCGCATCTCGACCGGCTCGCGGCGGAGGGTGTTCGCTGCACGGATTTCTATGTCGTCACCTCCACCTGCACGGTTTCACGCGGCGCAGTGCTCACGGGACGGCATCCGCTGCGAAACGGATTGCTGCACCAACTCGTGGTCGAGGAAAACTGGCACGGCATCGGCCTGCCGCATCGTGAGCGCATCATGCCGCAGTATTTGAAGGAAGCGGGCTATGCCACGGCCTGCTTTGGCAAGTGGAACATCGGTTTCGCGCCCGGCAGCAGGCCCACGGAGCGAGGCTTTGATGAGTTCCTCGGCTGCCGCAGTGGAAACATCCATTACTTTGCCCACACCTACCACGGCGAATACGATCTGTTTCGCGGCACGGAGCGGCAACGCATGGAGGGCTACAGCGGTGACATCTTTGCCGAAGCCGCAGCGGAGTTCATTTCGCGTCAAAGCACGGCGAAACGGCCATTTTTCATTTATCTGCCCTTCAACTCGCCTCACTACGTCAGCAGCATCAACATGCCGAAAGGTGAAAAACCGCAGTGGCAGGCACCGGATCGAGCTTTTGTCGCCTACGGTTGGAATCCGGACGAAACCAACGAAAAGCGTCGATACCTCGCCGTCATCACCGCGCTCGATGACAATGTCGGACGTGTGCTTCAGGCACTCGATGCCGCCGGTCAGCGTGAAAGCACACTCGTGGCTTTCATCTCCGACATGGGTCCCATTTTGCGGCCCACACACGGTCTCGGTGTCGCCAGTGCAGGCATCTATCGTGATGGCGCTCCGTCTTTGTATGAAGGCGGTGTCCGCGTGCCCGCGCTCTTCCGCTGGCCCGGCAAGATCGCACCCGGCAGCGTGTCCAAGGCGATGCTAAGTCACCTCGACCTCCTGCCTGCCTTTTTGACCGCCACCGGAGCCGCCGCGCCAAAGGAGCGCATCCTCGATGGTCGCGATTGCCTACCCGCTCTCGCCAACAATGCCGACACACCTCACGAACGCCTCTTTTTTCACCTGCGCGATGCCGTGGCCGTGCGCGAAGGCTCCCTGAAACTCATTCGCCCGAAAGCAAAAGCCGAGAGGGAACTCTACGACCTCGCGGCTGATCCCTCGGAGAAGCATAACCTCGCCACCGAACGCCCGCAGGATGTGGAACGCCTCGCCGATGCGACCACGCAATGGCAGCTCGACATGAAAAACGACGCGAGTAAGCCGGTAACGTACAAGGCGGTGAAGAAGGTGAACTAACATCAGATTGAAAGGAGGTAGATGGCATGAAGACGTTCTTTTTTAAGGCTAGGGAATGGATTCTTTCATCATTCCCCAGCCACCCATTCCTCTGCCTTTTAATTGGGTGCGGAAGCGTTCGCGCAGATGACTACTTCACGTCGAAAATCGAGCCTCTTTTGAAGCAGCGCTGCTTTGAGTGCCATTCGCACGAGAAAAAGATGAAGGGCGGGCTGACGCTCGATTCAAAATCAGGCTGGGAGCAGGGCGGGGATTTGGGACCGGCGGTTGTGCCGGAGAAACCGGAGGAGAGCTTGCTCATCAAGATGGTGCGCTGGAGTGATGAGGAGCATCAAATGCCGCCGAAGGAAAAACTGCCAGCAGCGGAGATCGCGCTGCTGGAGGAGTGGGTGAGGCGTGGTGCGCCTGATCCGCGTGTGCTGTTGAAGAAACGGCCCACGGAGACGGATTGGTGGTCGCTGAAGCCGCTGGTGATGCCGAAGATGCCGGAAGTCGCGGGCGTCGAGCATCCTGTGGATCGTTTCGTTCATGCACGTCTGTCAGAGCGTAAACTGACGCCATCGCCGGAGGCGGATCAGCGCACGTTGATCCGTCGCGTCTATTTTGATCTGCACGGACTGCCGCCTTCGTTTGAGGAAGTGGAGGCCTTTGTGAAGGATACGGACCCGAAGGCTTATGAAAAGCGGGTGGATCGCTTGCTGGAGTCGCCGCGCTATGGCGAGCGCTGGGCGCGACATTGGCTGGACACGATCCACTTCGCCGAGACGCATGGCTGCGGGCATGATCTGCCGCGCGATCATGCGTGGCGCTATCGGGATTACGTCATTGCATCGCTGAATGCGGACAAGCCGTGGTCGCGCTTCATTCGTGAGCAGA
>CAXNGR010000417.1:0-4745 GCA_964201265.1 Verrucomicrobiaceae bacterium | reverse complement strand
CCGCCGTTTTCATTCCCTCATCGCTGCGGATGGACTGAGCCTGCCTTTTCAAGACGGGGTTTTCGATGTCCTCACCGGTGCCTTTGGCCTGCGCAACATGGCCTCCTGGCCTGCTGCCCTTCAGGAGATGAGCCGTGTATTGCGCCCAGGAGGTCGCCTATTCGTGCTCGACTTCTCCATCCCGCGCTTTCCAGGCATCCGTCAGCTTTACCTTTTCTACTTAAAGCAGATCATGCCCCGCATCGCCGGCTGGATCACGGGCCAGCGCGAGGCCTATGTCTATCTCTGCGGCTCCATCGAGCGCTTTCCCTCCGGCAAGGACATGGAGGCGCTGATTTGCGCCAACGGCTTTCAATCCGCCAGCACCACCGCGCTCACCTTTGGGATCGCCTCTCTCTACGAGGCCCAAAAAGCCGGCGATTCAGCCCTCGACTGAGCCTGGATTGAGGGATGTGCGCCACTTCTTGAGTCAATCGCCAAGTCATCGTTGCCAAAGAAACGCGGCTTGTTAATCTTGAGCACAAGTGTGCGACAGAGTCTCATTTGCAGACTCGTATTTCTTTCCAACCCGTTTCTCCCCCATCCAATGCCTTCCACCCTTGCTGAACTTCCTGTTGGCATCGACGCCATCGTGCAGGCCATGCCCACCGGTCGGTCTTGCCTCACCCGCCTGCGGGAAATGGGCATTGTTCCTGGCACCCGCATCCGTGTGACGCGTCGCGCCCCGCTGGGCGAGCCTATTGAGATCAGCGTGCGTGGTTCCCAGCTTTCCATGCGCAACCACGAGGCGGCCTTCATTGCCATCGCTCCCGTCGCCGCATGAGCACCGCAGCCGCTGAGACGCCGCTCATCGCCATCGTGGGGAACCCGAACTCGGGCAAGACCACGCTCTTTAACCTGCTCACTGGCCTCAAGCAGAAGGTCGCCAACTACCCCGGCGTCACCGTCGAAAAGAAGATCGGCGAGTGCTACAGCCAGCACGGTAAAAAGCTGCGCCTCATCGACCTGCCGGGCGCTTACAGCCTGAATGCCCGCTCACCCGACGAGGCCGTTTTGCGGGACGTTTTGCTCGGCCGACGCCCCGAGACGCCGCGGCCGGACCGCGTCGTGTGCGTGGTCGATTCGGCGAACATCGAGCGAAACCTTTACATGGTCAGCCAGGTGCTCGAACTCGGCCTGCCGACCATTTTGGTGCTCAATATGGCCGATGTGGCCGAGCAGCGCGAGTGGCGCATCGACGCCGCAAAGCTCAGCGAGCACCTCGGCATTCCCGTCGTCAAAACGCAGGCCGTCAACGGCCAGGGCCTCATCGAGCTGAAACTCGCGCTCAGTCGCGAAGACGTGCCCGCCACGAAATGGCAGAGCGCCGTCATCCCCGCCGGAGTGCGTGCCGCGTTGGAGAACAGTCGCGGCCCGCTCTGCGAAACGGGGGCCATTCACGCCAAGGCCTCGCTGCTGGAGCCGCTTTACCTTCTCTCCGGCCATGATCCCACGCACTCCGGCCTCGCCGATGCGCAGATGAGCCGCATCCACGAGCTGCGGCAGAGCATTGATGCCGCCTTCCCCGGCTGGGAGGACGATCTCGTGGCCGAACGCTACCGCAGCATCGAAAAACTCTGTGCCGAGGTGCTCAAGCGCCCCGATCAGGAGAAGGTGACGATCACCGACAAGCTCGATCGCCTCTTCCTGCATCCCGTGCTCGGCTTTGTGAACCTGCTGCTCGTGCTCGGCATCCTCTTCTACCTCATCTTCCGCGTCGCCGAAGGGCCGATGGGCTGGATTGAGGGCATCTTTGGCGATCTCGGTGCCTGGGTGGAGACGCTCATGGGCCCCGGCGACCTGCGTGATCTCATCGTCAATGGCGTCGTGCCCGGCGTGAGCGGCGTCGTGATCTTCCTGCCGCAGATTTTGATCCTGTTCTTCTTCATCGGCATCCTCGAGGACACCGGTTACATGTCCCGCCTCGCCTTCATCATGGACTGGCTGATGAGCAAGGTGGGCCTCAATGGGAAGTCTTTCCTGCCCTTCCTGAGTTCCTACGCCTGCGCCGTGCCCGGCGTCATGGCCGCCCGCACGATCGACAATCCGAAGGACCGCCTCATCACCATTCTCATCGCCCCGCTCGCGTCGTGCTCGGCGCGACTCCCGGTGTACTCGCTGCTCATCGCCGTCTTGTTCCCCGTGGGGCAGGTGGGAGCGTGGACACAGGCGGGCATCATGCTCTCGCTTTATGCCCTCGGCACCGGCAGCGCCTTCATCTTTGCGTGGATCTTCAGCAAGTGCGTCATGAAGGGTGAGGCCAGCCCGATGATCCTCGAAATGCCGCCGTATAAGCGGCCTGCGCTCAAATCCATCCTCCTGCTCGTGTGGCAGCGTGCGAAGGCCTTCCTCGTCCGTGCCGGCACCATCATCCTCGGCATCTCCATCCTCATCTGGGCCGCCTCCACCTACCCGAAGACCGACACCGAGGACAAATCCCTCCAGCTCGCCAACAGCTTCGCTGGTCAAGCAGGCCACTTCATCGAGCCCGCCATCAAACCCCTCGGCTACGATTGGAAGATCGGCATCGGCCTCATCGGCAGCTTCGCCGCCCGCGAGGTCTTCAATTCCACCATGAGTGTCGTCTATGCCGTCGAGAGCGAGGACGACGAAAACCTCGACCCGCTCCGCGACAAACTCGCCGCCGAACGCCGCCCCGATGGCAAGCCCGTCTATTCGCCGCTCGTCTGCCTCAGCCTGCTCATTTTCTACGTCTTCGCCATGCAGTGCGTTAGCACCATCGCCATCGTGAAACGCGAAACCGGCTCCTGGAAATGGGCCATGCTCCAACTCGGCTACATGACTGGCACCGCGTATGTGCTGAGCCTCCTCGTCTTCCAAATCGGCACCGCGATGGGCTACTAACTCCAACTCACATGAACGAAAACTGGCAATCCATCGCCGCCATCGCGGTTGTTTTGATCACCGTGGTGCTGTTCGCCGTGCGGGCCGCGAAACGCCGCAAAAAGCTAGGTTGTGGTGGCGGTTGTGGCTGCGCGAAGTGAGGCCGACACTCCCGCCGCCATGCTTTCCCTCGACCTCTGCACCTTTGATCCCGGTCTGCGCGTAAAATCCCCCGCCGCTTTTGCTGCCGAGGTGACGGAATGTGTGGAGACGTCTTGGGATGACGGCGCGGACATCGTGCTGCTGCCGGAGTTCACCTGGATGGGCCTGGAGCCGCTGGTGGAGCCACCCTCCCTGAGGCGGGTGGCCGAGTGCTTCTGGGGCGAGCTGTTTCCGACGCTGAAGTCGCTGCTCTCCCGCCCGGACAAGGCGGTGGTGCTGGGTACGGTGCCGTTTTGGGACGCGGAGCGTGAGATTTTGCATAACCGGGCACCGATTCTTCTGGGAGACCTTGTCCTGCATCAGGACAAGCTGCACCTGACGCCGTGGGAGAGCGCTTTTGCCCCGGGGCGGGAACTGCGGCTGTGGGAGTTTGCGGGTCTGCGTTTTGCGGTGGTCATCTGTCTGGACATCGAGATTCCAGAAATCAGCGTCCGCCTGCGCGGCGCGGGTGTCGATGTGATACTCGTGCCGAGCGCGACGGAGACGATTCTCGGCGTCGAACGCGTGGACCGCTGTGCTTCGGCGCGTGCGGTGGAACTGGGCTGCATCGTTGGCGTCAGTCATCTCACCGGGAAGGCCGCGTCAGAATTGATCGACGAGAATGTGGGCCGCACAGCGGTTTATTTTCCCTCCCAGGCGGCATTTCGCGCGGAACCACGCTGGCTGGAGGGAGAAGTCACTTCTAGCGGCATTCAAAAGCAGCGTGTGGTGATTGATCCGCGATCGTTGGAAGTCACGCGCCGCATGCGGCAAGAGACGAACCCTTCGTTGCTTTCGGACTTGCCGCGCTTTGAGATGGTGCAGGCTTGATCCGTTGGGTTTTAGGCCCGCGACTTCGTTTTGACCGAGGTCTGTCCGACGACCTTGTCCTCCGGCTGCGACACTGCTGTGGGAGCCTTGTAGAGGATCGTTGCGGGTCCGAATTTCGCCTTGGCCTTTGCCTCGTTTTCGGCGGCACGTTTCTTTTCTCCTTCGCTTGGAGCGATCTTCGCAATTTCAATCGGCTGGGCCTGTGCTTCAGGCGATTGCAGGGTAGGGGAGCCGTCGTCGGCTTCGGTTTCTTCCTTAGCACCGCGAGGCAGGTGGTTCTTGGTGATGACAACGTTCGCACCGACGTTCACCGTGTTGAAAAGATCGACCACATCCTTCATGCCCATGCGCACACAGCCGTAGCTGGCTGGGCGTCCGAGGTTTTTTTCCTCAGGAGTGCCGTGGATGTAAATGAAGCGGTTGAAGGCGTTGCGGTTGGAACTCTCGACGCCTTTGAGCCAGAGAATTCGAGAGACGATGGGGTCGCGTCCCGGTGCGTTTGGTTTGAGAACCTCGCCGTTCCAGCGTCTGCTTTTCAAAACGGCTCCGGCGGGCAGTCCATGTCCGATTTTGGCCACGATCTGGCATTTGCCCAGTGGCGTGCGGTTGCTGCCTTTTTGATCCCCCAGACCAAACTTCGAGGTCGAGATGTCATACTTCTTGGCCAGCTTTCCATCCGTGCTGTAAATACCCAGCTTTTGATCTTTCACGCTGACAACCACGGCCCCCTTGGGTGAGGATGAGGTGCATTGGCTAAAAAATCCGCCCATCAAGACACAAGCAGCAGCCCTCAGCAGGCGTGCTGTTGAGCGGATAAGTTCGGGATTCCG
>CAXNGR010000416.1:0-4749 GCA_964201265.1 Verrucomicrobiaceae bacterium | reverse complement strand
CCGTTCGACGCGTATCTGTTCCGCGTCGCGGGCTGGGCGAGCATCGTGATCGCCATCGCGGGATTGCTTTGGTCGCTGGTCACGCCGCTGGCGTATTGCCGCTACGGCTGCCCGACGGGCGCGTTGTTCAAGCTGCTGCGCTTCACGGGTGACGCGGACCGCTTCGGAACACGCGACTGGCTGGCGGCGGCATGCGTAGTGATGGTTCTTCTCTTTGCTCCGGGCTGAAACCCGGCTACCAACAAGCATTCATGCCCATCATTTCCACTTTAGAGGCCAAGTTCGGTCGTTTTGCCATTCCGGGCCTCGTGCAGGTCATCGCGATGTTTCAGCTTCTGGTGCTGTTCATGGCCATGGTCATGTCGCCGGAGGGAGCGGCGGCTTATTTGATGTTTTTAGACCTGAATCCTGCCCGGCTGATGAACGGGGAAGTGTGGCGGCTGATCACGCATGTGTTCATCCCGGGTAATTTCTCGCTCATCTGGGCGCTGATCGGCACGATGTTCATGATGTGGATCGGGCGCGGTCTGGACGATGCCTGGGGCGCGGTCCGGGTGAACCTCTACATTTTCGGCTGGATGTTTGCGGTGACGCTGGGTGCACTGATCTTTGGCTGGCCCGCACCAGGCATGTTTTTGTATCAAACGCTGCTATTTGCCTTCGCGACGCTGTTCCCCAACGAGGAGATCATGATTTACTTCATCCTGCCGGTCAAAATGAAGTGGGTGGCGCTGCTGAGCGCCGGGATGACGGCGTTTCTGGTGATGCGTGATCCTTCCTTCCTGCTGCCGGTGCTGGCCTGCCATTTGAACTACCTCGTCGTCTTCGGCCCCGGCTTTATGAGTGAGCGGGCCAAGCAGGCGCGTGTCATGGCCCGACGCGGCCAGTTTGAGTCCGCCAAGCTGGCGGAGGGCACGTTTTTCCATCAATGCTCGGTCTGCAAGAAGACGGAGATCGACAATCCGCAGCTCGACTTCCGCGTGCTGGACTCGGGCGATGAGATCTGCACCGAATGCCGGGCGAAACGCAACGGAGGCTGAACCCCATGGCTGACGACCCGCTGGCCGACGCGTTTCTGGAGTTCATGGGGTCGGAGCGTCGCTCATCCGAACGCACGCTGACGAACTACGAACTGGCGCTGCGGCAGTTCCGCGAGTGGCGTGTGCCTTTCAAAGGCTGGAGCGAACTGACAGCGGATGATTTCCGCGCCTTCTTGTTCGATTTGATGAAGCGGGAGCGCGGCCGGGCGACGATCCGCCTGCAATTCGCGGCGTTGCGTAGTTTTTTCAAATGGCTGACGCGGCGGCGCGGTTGGAAGTCGAATCCGCTGCTGGAGGTGCAACTGCCGAAGCGGGAGAAAAAACTGCCCGTGGTGCTCACGGTGACGCAGATCGACCAGATGCTGAACTTGCCGCTGACGCTGGAGAAATCGAAACGTGATGCGGTCTGGGCACCGGAGCGTGACGCGGCCATTTTGGAGCTGTTTTACAGCACGGGCATGCGTTTGAGCGAGCTCGTGGCGCTGAACGTGGCTGACATCGACACCTACACCGAGACGGTGCGCATCTTCGGCAAAGGTAAGAAGGAACGCCTCTGCCCGGTGGGCAGCAAGGCGTTGGAGGCGGTGCAGCGCTATCGCTTGAAGGCCGGGGTGCACGATGGAGCGCTGTTTTTGAGCAAGCTGCGCAAACGGCTCAGCATTCAGGGCGTGGATGATGTGGTGAACAAATACTGGCGCGCCTCCGGCCTGCCTGTGCATCTCACTCCGCACAAGTTCCGCCACAGCTTTGCCACGCATTTGCTGAACAACGGCGCCGACCTGCGCAGCGTGCAGGAACTGCTGGGCCATGCGAGCCTTTCGACCACGCAGATCTACACGCACGTTTCGACGCAGCGTATGAAAGAGGTGTATGACAAGTCACACCCGAGGGCGTGAGGCGGGGCGGGGAGTCAGAGGTGAGATGTGAGAAGTCAGAGGTTGGGGGCGCAAGCCCACCCACGTCTCACTTCTAACCTCTAACTTCTGACGTTGCCGCTTCACTTCTTCGGCACCCAAGTCGCCACCGGCGTCGGCGTGTGAGCGGGCGCTTCGTCGAGGGCGAAGGTGATGCAGAGGCTCTGCGGGCCTTTGGCGTCGGCGAGGGCGACCTTGAGCATGTTGACCTTTTCCTTCACGAGGTCACGAGACTGGGCGTTGGAGGGCTCGGGCGGCGTGCCGGAGCTGAAAGTGGCACCCGCAGGGGAGACGATGGTGGCGATGAGGGTCTTGCCGCCCTGAGTGAGTGTTGCCTTGGCACCGTCCGCAGCGATCTCGGCCTTGGTGTGCATGCTCCAGGTGATGGTCTGAGTGGTTTTGATGACCAGATCGTCCTGGATCACGGCGTAGGGCTTGGTGCCGCGTACCACCATTGCGCCACGATGCACATCCTTGGCGGCTTTACCGTAGGCGTCTGTCATATCGACGACGGCGAGGCCCTTCTCCGGGCTGGAGGCACCGACGAGCACTTTGGCTTTCGCTTCGAGATCCTGATTTCCATCAATGACGAGCGTGTTCTGACCGAGGGTGTTTTCGAGATAAAGCTCGAAGCGTTTGGTGCGGTCGCCGCCGGGTTTGACTTCAAGGCCGGTGGCGCGTTCGCTGTCCACACCGAGCTCAATGCCCCAGCGCTGACCGCCAGCTTCCAGGACGAAGCTGCCGATGTCGAGCTGCGCGGTGTGGTCAGAGTTGTCGCCCCCTTTGACGGCGATGAAATAGTCCGCTTTCTCCCAGCCGGAGCGTGTGGCGGCGATGACGCCGCCGGGGAGCGCATAATCGAGCGAATCCGCCGTGCCGTCTCCAGCGGCGTGGGGATTGTAGTAAAGGAAGTGGCCCACTTGACCGAAATAGCCGGAGGAGACGGCCTGCTTGCCGCTGGCGGCGACGGCGCGGATGCCCGGATTGCCATGGACGCCGCAGAGCCAAGTGGCGATCCACGGACGGGTCGAAGCGGCGCCTTTGCTGTCGCCAAAATTGAAGGTCTGGCCGCTGGGGCCGATCAAATGCATGCGGGCGACGCCGAATTGCGGGATGCCTTCCACGAGACTGATGCCGAGGTCGTTCCCAGCGGCGGCTTTGCGGGACTGGACGAGCATGGCGATGTAATCCATCACGTCTTCACCGGCCTGAAGTCCTTCCGGCCACACGCCAGCGGGCGCGAAGCGCTCCAGGCCTTTGCCGAAGACTTTCGAGCCAGCGTCGGCGGCTTTTTTCGCGATGGCAGGATCGTCATCCACCATGCAAATGGCGGCGATGAGCAGCGCGGAGGCAGCGGCCATGTGCTTGCTGTCCGGGGGCAGCTTGTCGTCATCCTTGTTGGCGGCTTTTTTGGTGCCGCCTTTGGCCTTGGCAGGCTCAGACTGTCCACCGGAGACGCCTTTGGCCGTTTCGGGGATGGGTTCACCTTCCAGATGCGCGATGAGGGCGTCGATGCCTTTTTGCGCCAGATAGGTGCGGATGTCGGTCTTCTGCTGGGCGTTCAATGCCGTGTAAAACCAGTCGTAGCCGAGACAAGTGGCCACGACCATGTCTGCCACGTTATCGATGAGTTCGGGATGCCAGTCACGGAAGGAAACCTTGTCGGTGAGGGCGATCAGCTCCTGCATGCCTTTGTCCTGCCACTTCAAATCACCGTCGCAGTAATGGAGCGCGGCGAGCAGACCCATGCGGTAGATGGCCTTTGGCCCTTCACCGCCCGTGTCGCCATTGATGCGTGTGAGGCCGGGATCTTGCAGCAGATCTTCGCCCGAAGCCTTCATCGCTTCGAGTATCTTGGCCAGCACGGGATCGGTGGCTATCTGACCTTTGAGGTAGCCCCAACTGGCGGCGTTGTGAATCAGGCGTGGCCGCACTTTCTGGATGCCACCGAGGTAGTCATTCGCTCCTGGGGCCTTGAATTTGGACGCAGGGATGATCGCGATGGCAGGCCGTGGCGGCGCGGGTTTGCTGGCGACTTTGGCGGCGGGAGCCTTGGGGGCCGCAGGAGTAGCGGGTGCGCCTGGAGTGGCCGCTGGCATGGCAGTGGCCGGCGCCGCGGGAGCGGCCTGCATGGCGGCATAGCGTGTCTTGGCGTATTCAAAGTCCGCAGGACTCAAGCTGGCGATGGGTACATCGAACTCACGCCCGTCCTTCATTTTGATCTTCAAGGTCTTGGCCGCCGCATCGACGGAGACCAGCGTGGCTTCGATCTGCTTGCCCGCCGTGTTCGTCCACGGGCGGTATTCTTCGGCAAGCTGGGCGCTGGCGGTGGAGAGCAGGCCGATGGTGGCGAGGGAGAGGAAACGCGAGGCGGTTTTCATATCAGAGGATGGTTGACGCTAAAGCAGCGTTTTGTGGCCGGATGGTCAAGACTAAACGCGGCCCACAACAGATGGTTTAGCGAAATTCAAGCCCAGCCAGCCAAGACCAAGGGCCGGAGCCTGTTTTCTCAAGACAGGAATGCTGCTGCGACTCGGCGTGCGCTGGACGACGAAGTGTAAATAAAAAGTGCGGACGCTTGCGTCCGCACTTCACTGTTCAAGATCAGGGATGGCCTGCGAATGAGGGAATTCGCGCTCCTTGGATTATGCCTTGGCCTTCTTTTTCTCCTTGTCGGCGGGTTTCGGCCGCTCGGGTGGGCTGAGAGGCTCAGGGGCGGCTTCCGGCGGGAACTGGATGAGCGGGAAGGGGTTGGCTTGCGGCTCCATGGCGTATTCGCGGTCTTTGAACTGGCC
>CAXNGR010000415.1:0-4750 GCA_964201265.1 Verrucomicrobiaceae bacterium | reverse complement strand
TCAGCGGCTACCGCGATGGCAAACCCTACGGCATCACCTACCGCAAAGCCCCCGCCGCCGTCTTTGAAACCGACGTCAGCCAAGTCCTCCTCGGCTGCCGCCACGGTTCTCCTACAGGCAACAAAGGTCTCGCCGCCCGCATCTTCCGCGCCCGCCTCTACGACCGCGCTTTGACGCCCGAAGACATCGCCAAAACCGCCCGCATCGAATCCACCACCATCACCGAAGCTGACATCCTCGCCACCCTATCGAATGACCAGCGCACTCAGCTCACGCGCCTTCAATCGCAAAGCGATCTCCTCACCAAGACTCTCGAATCCACCCGCAGCACCGCCGCTGGCACGGACCCCGTTTTGAATGCCTGGGCAAGCCTCGCACAGTCACTGATCAACCTGAAGGAGTTCATTTACCTTCGGTAAGTTAAGCGGTTCTCTGTTCTCAGTTCTCTGTTGTCCAATCCTACAACCATGAAAATCGAGCGTTTTGAAGATATCGAAGCTTGGCAGCTCGCGAGAGAGCTTTGCAAGGCTGTTTACATGCTTGTGGCATCCAGCACCTTGGCGAAGGACTTCTCATTGAAGGACCAGATGATTCGTTCCTCTGGATCGATCATGGATAACATTGCTGAAGGTTTTGATGGAGGCACCAATCGCGAGTTCATCCGATTCCTCCAGTATTCGAAACGCTCATGCACGGAACTCCAGAGCCAGTGCTATCGCTGCTTGGATCAGAGCTACTGCACCATTGAGCAGTTTGATGCCCTCTACGCACAAACCAACCTCGCTAGAAACAAGATCGGAGCTTTCATCAATTACCTCTCCAAGCACCTCGACCGCCGCCCTCGCCCTTATGAGTCCTAAACTGAGAACTGAGAACCGAGAACCGAGAACTGAGAACTTCTCCCGTCGCCACCTCCTCTCCCGCGCCTCCACCGGCTTCGGCATGGCTGCGCTCGCCGGACTCATGCAAGAGGAGTCCCAAGCTGCTCTCGTGAATCGAGCCAAGCGTTTCGCGCCGAAGGCACGCAGTGTGATCTTCCTCTACATGAGCGGTGGCGTGTCCCATGTCGATTCGTTCGACCACAAGCCCATGCTCAAGAAGTTCGAGGGCAAACCGATGCCGGGAGCCGTCAAAAAGACGCAGTTCAACAACAACGGCACCGTTCAGCCCTCGCATTGGGACTTCAAACGCTACGGACAGTCGGGCCTTGAAGTGAGCGATCTCTTCCCGCAGATCGGTGGCGTGGCGGATGACCT
Source organism: Verrucomicrobiaceae bacterium (assembly GCA_964201265.1). GTDB lineage: Bacteria > Verrucomicrobiota > Verrucomicrobiia > Verrucomicrobiales > Verrucomicrobiaceae > Prosthecobacter. The sequence continues at coordinate 3,494 of CAXNGR010000415.1, read as the reverse complement.
CTGCATGATCCGCAGCATGACCGCGAAGTTCAGCGAGCATGCGCAGGGGAATTTCTTCATGCACACCGGCTTTCCCTTCCTCGGCTTCCCCAGCGCCGGAGCATGGACCAGCTACGGCCTCGGCACCGAGTCGCGCGATCTCCCTGGCTACGTCGTTCTGCAAAGCGGCGGCGCGGCCACACCGCATGGCGGCGTCGGCCTTTTCAGCAATGGCTTCCTGCCTGCGCAGCATCAGGCCAGCGTCGTGAAGGCCGATGAAGCCGAAGCCGTGAAAAACATCCGCCCGCGCCAGCCGCACGACATGCAGCGCAAGCAACTCGACTTCATCGGCGCGATGGACAAACGCTTCGCCAGCACCACACAGCACGACATGCACGTCGAGGCCGCCATTTCGAACTACGAGATGGCCTGGCGCATGCAAGCCGCCGTCCCCGACCTCTGCGACATATCCGGCGAAACCGAAGCAACGAAGAAACTCTACGGACTCGACGATCCCGAGCCGAAAAAAGCCGCCTACGCCCGCCAGTGCCTGCTCGCACGTCGTTTGGTCGAACGCGGCGTGCGCTTCATCGAACTCAGCACGCTCGCCTACAACCTCGGCGGCGGCAACGGAGCCAATCCCTGGGATCACCACGGTGCGATCAAAGAAGGCCACGGCAAAATGGCCCATCAGATCGACCAACCCATCGCAGCGCTCATCAAAGACCTCCGCTCACGCGGCCTGCTCGACAGCACGATGCTCGTCTGGGCCGGCGAATTCGGCCGCACGCCCTTCGCTCAAGGCAACAACGGTCGCGATCACAATCCCTACGGCTTCACCGTGTGGATGGCTGGCGGCGGCGTCAAAGGTGGTCACGTTTACGGCTCCACCGACGAGTTCGGCTACAACGCCACCGAGAACGTCTGCACCGTCTATGACCTCTGGGCTACCGTGCTCCATCAGATGGGCATCGACCACGAACAACTCACCTACCGCTTCAGCGGCCGCGATCTCCGGCTCACCGATGTGCATGGGAACGTATTGCGGGACATCATTGCGTCATGAATAACTCGCTCACCCGCCGCCAAATGCTTACCAGCGCCTCCACGGGCTTTGGGATGGCGGCGTTGGCAAGCTTGATGCAGGCGGAGACGCCGATGATTCATCGGGCCAAGCGTTTTGCGCCGAAGGCACGCAGCGTCATCTTTTGCTACATGAGCGGCGGTGTGTCGCACATCGACTCGTTTGATCCGAAGCCACTCCTCGAAAAATACGCGGGCAAACCGATGCCCGGTGAGGTGAAGAAGACGCAGTTCAACAACAATGGCACCGTCCAACCCGCGCACTGGGCCTACAAGCGCCACGGCCAGTGCGGCATGCCGGTGAGCGACCTCTTTCCGCACATGGCCACGGTGGCGGATGAGTTGTGCGTGATCCGCAGCATGACGGCAAAGTTCAGCGAGCATGCGCAGGGCAATTTCTTCATGCACAGCGGCTTTCCCTTCGTCGGCTACCCCAGCGCCGGAGCCTGGGCCAGCTACGGTCTCGGAACCGAGTCGCGTGATCTCCCCGGCTACATCGTGCTGCAAAGCGGCGGTGCCAGTGTGCCGCATGGCGGTGTCGGCTTGTTCAGCAATGGATACCTTCCCGCCCAGCATCAGGCCTCCATCATCAAGGTCGATGAAGCCGAAGCCGTGAAAAACATCCGCCCACAGGAGCCGTTCGCTACGCAGCGCAAACGCCTCGACTTCATCCGCGCGATGGACCGTCGCTTTGCCGCCACCACGCAGCACGACACGCATGTGGAGGCCGCCATCGCGAACTACGAACTCGCCTGGCGCATGCAATCCGCCGTCCCAGACCTCTGCGACCTCTCGGGCGAATCCGCCGCGACTCAAAAGCTTTACGGCATCGACCAAACCGGCACCACTACCGCTGCCTACGGCCAGCAATGTCTACTTGCGCGTCGTTTGGTCGAGCGAGGCGTGCGTTTCATCGAGCTGAGCTGTCTGCCACAGAAGATCGGAGCCGGACAAGGCCCCAATCCGTGGGATCAGCACGGTGAGATCAAAAAAGGCCACGGCAACATGGCCCGCCAGGTCGATCAACCCATCGCCGCGCTGATCAAAGACCTCAAATCACGCGGTCTGCTGGATAGCACCCTGGTCATATGGGCTGGCGAGTTTGGCCGCACCCCCTTTGCGCAGGGCAGTGATGGGCGTGACCATAATCCGTATGGCTTCAGCATCTGGATGGCCGGTGGCGGTGTCAAAGGTGGGCACATCTACGGTGCCACGGATGACTTCGGCTACCATGCCATCGAAAACGCCTGCACCGTCTATGACATGTGGGCGACCGTGCTGCACCTCATGGGCATCGACCACGAACAACTCACCTACCGCTTCAGCGGCCGCGACCTGCGGCTCACTGACGTTCATGGGAATGTGTTGCGGGATGTCATCGCGTGAACGGAAATGCCAAAGGGCTGCTTGGGGCAGCCCTTTGGGTGAATGATTGCGGATGAGGGCATCCGCGCTCCAGCGGATCAGCTTTCCAGCTTCCAGGGACCGCGATATTCGCGAGTGAGGAGCTTGGAGGCATCGGCATCGCCAATGATTTCTTCCTGGGCGGGGTCCCACTTGATGGAGCGGTTCGTGAGGAAGGAAATGAGGGCAAGGTGACCAGGCGTGGCGCTGCGGTGGGCGGTTTCGACGGGGGTGACGGTCGGTTGGCGGCTCTTCACGCAGTCGAGGAAGTTGCGATGATGGCCCTTGGTTTCGTAGAGACGGGTTTTAATCACGTCGTCGCCGAGTTTCGGGGCGACGGCGGCTTCGATCACCTCGCTGTTCGGGTCTTTTTCATCTTTGCGCTTCTTGATGACCTTCTTGAGCGCGGGATTGGAGCAATCAAACGCACCGCCGCGGTTCACATAGACCCAGCCGTCGGTGCCGATCCACTTGGTCCCCATTTTGATGTCGTCATGTCCGCCAGCGATGATCATGGTGATGTCACCCGCGTATTTCGCCTCGGCGCGATATTTCGTGGCGGTGTTCCAGATGTCGGCGCGTGGCGGCATGTCCACCTGGATGGGGTTGATCTCGATCGGGCCGCTGCGGTCCATGTCCATGCCCCAGTGGGCGATGTCGCAATGGTGGCCGATCCAGTCGAGCAACTGACCGCCACCGATGTTGTAGTCCCAACGCCAGTTTTTGTGAACGCGGCACTCGATGTAGTCCTGCATCGCAGCAGGACCGATCCACATCTCGTAATCGAGCTCGGCGGGCGGTGGCGTGACGCTGCGCTTGTCACCGGTCTTGGCGAAGTCGTTGTGGCCGCTCGGCAGACCGACATGCACCTCCTTGAGTTTGCCAATGAGGCCGTTGCGGACGATTTCAGCGCCAATGCGGAAATTGTCCTCGCTGCGCTGCCAAGAACCGGTCTGCCAGATGCGTCCATGCTTCTGCACCGCTTTCACAATGGCCTGCTGCTCGGCGATGGTGCGGGCGAGCGGCTT
>CAXNGR010000414.1:0-4759 GCA_964201265.1 Verrucomicrobiaceae bacterium | reverse complement strand
CTGACCCGCCGCTCTCTCATGGCTCGCATCATCAAGGCCCGCCCGGAAATGGAAGCCATGATGGCCGAGAACGCCGGACCGCAGAAGGAAGACTCTCTCATCGTCTCCTGGGAAAGCCTGGAGAAGAAAAAGAAGGAACTGGAAGACCTCGTCAACGTCAAGATTCCCGATAACAAGCGCGAGATTCAAATCGCCCGCGCCGAAGGTGATTTGCGTGAAAACGGCGGTTACAAAGCCGCTCGCGACCAGCAGGCTGTTCTTCTGCGCATGCAGGGCAAATACGAGCGCGAGTTGCGCAACGCCCGCGGCACTGACTTTGCCAATTCTCCCACGGATAAGGTCGGTATCGGCACCGTCGTCGATGTGGAGGATCAGTCTTCTGGCGAAAAAGAAACTTTCACGATTCTCGGCGCCTGGGATGGAGACCTTGAAAAAAACATCATCAGCTACCTTTCCGAATCCGCCAAAGCTCTCATCGGTAAGACCGTCGGCGAGGAAACCGATCTGCCCACCGAAGCGCTGAATGGCACCCGTCGTGTCAAAATCAACGCGATTCGCGCCTTTGTACCGTGAATGGATGGATTCATGGTGAGATGAAATGAAGCATTGTTCCCCCTGACAGGTTAGAGTTTCCAGCGCATGCTAAATGCACGGAGACAGCTGATAACTGCAAGGTTCTCCAACTCGATTTAGTTTTAAACACTGACCCCAACTTTTTAGTCCGACCCATATCCCATCATGCGTTTGCCCCCCTCGCGTGTTCTTTTTATCAGTTTTGTTCCCCGCTTTTCATTCTTGGCGGGTGTGGTCTTCTGTTTTCTCCTGCATTCAACGTCAGACGCGCAAATCACCAGCGCCGAAAATCTTGGCATCATTCTCGGTGGCTCCAAAACGCCCCCGCCCAACGCACCCAATGCGTTGACCAACTCTGCGGCCGCCACTCAATCCGAAACAGTTTTTGAAGCCAATCCTGGACCATGGGGACGCCTGCAGTGCGCCTATGTGTATTTGGAAGCTCCCAAAAGCCTCGTTGAGGGGTTTCCCCTTCCTAGCCCGACGACACGCTGGACTCTCCCGGCTGCCGCATTTGCCGATGTCCCAGCCCTCTTTTTGCGTGCAGGCTTATCCCAAACATTGATTGATCAGCTACTTCTGCCGCAGAACGTTGTGAAAAGTGATGCGTTGGTTCACATTCTCCCTCCTCTTCCCGCTCTGGAGAATCTCACACCCGAGAGTCGAGCCATCATCTACACAGAGTTTTCGAAATACCCTGAAAACGAATATCTTGTTGATCCAGTTCTCATCATCGGCACCTCGGTGGACGAGTGGTATCGTGGTAGCAAGTTGCGACCCGAAATCATTCAAAAAATCAAGAAGCTGAGCTACATGAGAGGAGAAACCATCGCTTTCAGCGATATCCCCGTGCTCCTTAACTACGCGGTGTCTGATTCCGAGGCACGTTCCATTTTCAAAGCCTGCACGCGCACTCGTAATTTGATGGTTCGGCTTATACTGGACGAAAACAGCAACGCCGATGAAATCATCAAATATTGGACTTTTGGCGTCGGCATCCGCCGCAAAGACCTTGAGCCCCTGATTCAGTCCATCTTGGAACTCGATGGCGTGGATGATCTGGGCATCTCACATCTGCTGCCTGCCCTCGCCCGCAAGCTGCTCTACACCTATCCTGGGCTAGATATGGCCAAGCATGGCGTTATGCCGGACTGTCACTGGACCTCGCTCAACTTCTTCAATTACGAGCCACATGAGTACCTACTCGATGCGCGGCTGGCCACCAGCCAAGTGCTTGAAAACTTCACCCCTGTCGATCCGCCCTATCAGTATGCGGACATTCTGTTCTTCTTGGACAACACCACCGGTGACGCCTTCCACTCTTGCGTGCACCTGGCCGACAATATTGTGTACACCAAAAACGGTCGTAATATCCTCTCACCGTGGGTGATCATGCGGCTCGAAGATGTGAAAAAAGTCTATCTCTACAAAGGCAACGGTCGTGTCCAAGGCTTCCGCCGCAAGGACATCGCTGCAGAAAAAGCTGCCCAGTCGGGCGAGTAGGCACAAGAAAGCAATGTGCAGCGGGGTTTTGGCGTTATGCTGGACGCATGAGCACTCGTCGCCGCTTTCTCCAAACCGTTCTCGGAACCACCGCCGCTTCCACACTCGCTGCCGCCTCCAATCTCTCCTATAAGGGAGAAAATATTCAATTTGGACTCGTCACTTACATGTGGGGTGCAGACTGGGATCTGCCGACTTTGATTAAAAATTGTGAAACCGCCAAGGTTCTCGGGGTCGAGCTGCGGATAGAGCACGCGCACAAAGTCGATGTGTCACTAAGCCCGGAACAGCGCAAGGATGTGCGCGGACGCTTTGCCGACTCGCAGGTCAAGCTGCTTGGAATGGGCACCAATTTTGAGTTCCACTCGCCTGACGAAGCCGTCCTGAAGAAAAATATCGCGGGAGCCAAGGAATACATCAAGCTGAGCCACGATATCGGCGGCACTGGTGTGAAGGTGAAGCCAAATGCGTTACCCAAGGACGTTCAGGTTGAAAAAACACTCGTTCAGATCGGCAGGGCACTTGCCGAAATCGGCGACTACGCATTGGGTTTCGGCCAACAGATTCGTCTTGAGGTGCATGGCAAGGAAACCTCCGACCTCGGGCACAATCGCACCATCATGGAGGCCGCCGCGCGTGACAACGTGCGCGTCTGCTGGAACTCTAACCCCGACGATCTCGCGGGTGAAGGCATTGAGGCCAACTTTGCCAAATTGAAGGACTTCCTCGGACAGACAGTCCACATCCGTGAGGTCAATGAAGGCGACTATCCTTATGACAAGCTCGCCAAACTTCTCGTCGAGGCCGACTACGAGGGCTTTGTTTGTCTGGAGGCGCGCACTAAGCCAGAGGACCGCATCAAAGCGCTGGCAGAGCAGCGCGATTTGTTCACGCAGCTCGTGACCCAAGCACGTAGGGCTGTCAAAGACTGACCCCCTGCTACCATGTCATCCTGCTTTCTCCAATTCGACCAAACCGGCAATCCCGCCGAAGTTCTGCAGCTTAATGAGCGTGCCTTGGCTCCCCCCTCCGGTCACGAAGTCCGCGTGCGCATGCGCTACGCGCCCGTGAACCCGGCGGACCTTAATTTCATTGAGGGCACCTATGGTCGCGCCGCGCACCCGCCCTGCATTCCCGGCCACGAAGGCTGCGGCGAGGTCGAGGAGGTCGGTGAGTCCGTTGTCTCCTTGTCCAAAGGCGATGTCGTCATCCCGTTGCTCGGTACTGGCTGCTGGACGCAGCATCTCACCGCGCCTGAGCATCATTTCGCCAAACTTCCACCGCAGATCGACCAAGTGCAGGCCAGCATGCTGCGAATCAACCCCGTCACTGCCTGGGCTCTGCTCAAAAATTACGCCGACCTCGAACACGGCTCCTGGGTGGTGCAAAACGCCGCCAATTCCGGTGTCGGACGCGCCTTGATCCAGCTCGCGCACCACTTCGGCCTGCGCACGCTCAACTTCGTGCGACGCCCCGAGCTGGTCGATGAGTTGAAGGCGCTCGGAGCAGATGCCGTGATGCTCGACAATGACGATGGCGTCGTCGAGGCCAAAAAAATCATCGGTGACGCACCGGTAAAACTGGCCGCCAACGCAGTCGGCGGAGACAGCGCCATCCACCTCATGGATGTTCTTAGCAGCGAAGGCATCATGGTCACTTACGGAGCCATGAGCCGCCGCAGCCTGAAGGTGCCCAACAAATTTCTCATCTTCAAAAACCTCCAGCTTCACGGCCTGTGGATCACCAAGTGGTTCGAAAACGCCAGCACGCCCGAATTGTTCGAGGTGCTTGAACCTTTGACGACGCTGATCGAAACAGGCGAACTCGTCACCGCCATCGACCAAATTGTGCCGCTCGCTGATTTCAAGCAAGCCATCACCCGTGCGCAGGAAGGTTCCCGCATTGGCAAAGTCATCCTCGACCTCGCGTGAACTCCATGCGCGTGCTTCTGACCAATGACGATGGCATCCACGCTCCTGGCTTGCAGGCTTTGGAGCAGGCTGTGGTGCAGCTTGGCTGGCAGCCGGTGATTGTGGCCCCAGCCCAGGAGCAAAGCCAGTGCGGCCACCGTGTCACCACGCATCAGCCACTCAAGGTCAAAGCCCATCGTGAGAACCGCCATGCCGTTCACGGCACACCAGCGGACTGCGTGCGCCTAGCGCTCTTCGCACTTGATGCTAGGCCGGATCTCGTGCTCTCGGGCGTAAACGCTGGCGGCAACATGGGCCAGGACATCGTCATTTCCGGCACTGTAGCCGCAGCACGCGAGGCCGCCTATCACGGCGTGCGCTCCTTTGCCCTCTCTCATTACCTTATTCGTGATCTTCATGTCGATTGGAGCCGTGTCTCCTCCTGGATTGCCGAACTTCTTCGTGAAACGCTTGCTCAAAATCAACCGCAGCGTGCCTTCTGGAACATCAACCTCCCCCACTTGCCCCCAGGTAGCGCTCCCCTGCCCCCGCGCATCCTCTGCCAGCCCGCGCATTCTCCGCTCAACGTCGCCTATACACTAGGCGAGCAAGGCTACGACTACAGCGCCTCCTACGCCTCCCGCCCGCGTGATCCCGGCTCCGATGTTGAGGCCTGCTTCAGCGGCAATGTCGCCGTGTCCCTCCTGCGCGTCTGAGTGCCTAGTCGATCAGGAGGATGGAATAGGATGGCAGCCCGTCTGTATTGCAATCCG
>CAXNGR010000413.1:0-4771 GCA_964201265.1 Verrucomicrobiaceae bacterium | reverse complement strand
GGCCAGTGGTAAGACCTCTAACCACATGACTTTTTCCGCCATCAAACCCCAGCGCAGCCTCGTCGAGGAGGTCTGCGCCCGCATCGCCTCGGAAATCCGCGATGAGATCACGGTAGGCGATGGCTGGCTGCCGCCGGAGCGCGATCTGGCGCTCAAGCTCGGTGTGAGCCGCCCCGTGGTGCGTGAGGCGACGAAGCGGCTCGAACTGCAAGGTCTGCTCGAAGTGAAGCACGGCGTGGGCACCAAGGTCGTGGACAAGCTGCACAAGCCGCTCACCGGCTCGTTGGCGCTGCTGATTCCCGATGACAAGGAGCGTCTGCGTCAGCTCATCCAGGTACGCTTCATGCTGGAGCCAGAGAACGCACGACTCGCGGCTGAAAACGCCAGCGCGGCGCAGATTCGCAAGCTGCGCACGGCTTTGAAGCAGCTTGAGGACGCGAAGGACTTTGACACCGCCGTGGTGGCCGACATGACTTTCCACCGCGAACTGGCGGCGGCCTCGGGCAATCAAATCGTCACGCTGCTGCTCCATTCGCTCTCCGAATTGATCCAGACGAGCCTCAGCCGTGGCTACAGCCGCACCTCAACCGCGAACGCGGTGCGCCAGCATGCCGCCGTACTGGATGCCATCGAAAAGCGCGATACCGCCGCCGCCGCAAAGGCCATGCGCGAGCATCTGATCACCGCCGAAGCTGATCTGGCCCTGCCGAAGCCCAAAAAATCCCACTGAGCATGAAATCCCTTCTTCCTATCTCCTTACTGATCGCGAGCACTGGCTTGCTGGCCGCTGAATCTGATGCAGCAAAGCTGTTTCACGAGCAGGTGGCTCCCATTCTGGTGAAAAACTGCGTCGAGTGCCACAACGACGTGACGACCAAAGGCGGACTGAACATGGAGACGCTCGAAACGACGCTAAAAGGCGGTGGCGAGGGTCCGGCCATCGTTCCGGGCAAAGCGTCGGAATCGCTGCTCTACACGATGATCGTGCCGGAGTCACCCGGCGAGAAAGCCGAGATGCCGAAGAAAAAGCCCGCGCTCTCGTCTGCGGAGGCTGATTTGATCAAACGCTGGATCGACCTGGGAGCAGCTTGGCCGCAAGAGATCGTGCTGAAGGAGAAACCGAAGGGCGATGTGACGCACTGGGCTTTTCTGCCACTGAACGCGGGTAAAAAGGACTCAGTGGACGCTTTCATCACCGAGAAGCTGAAGGAGAAAGGACTGGCGATGAATCCGCCAGCCGATGCGCGGACCTTCATCCGCCGCGCGAGCTTTGATCTGATCGGGCTGCCCCCGACCCCCGAAGAAGTGGCCGCCTTCGAGAAAGAGTTCATCCAGGATCAAGCATCCAGCATCAAGCATCTGATCGACCGCCTGCTAGCATCACCGCGCTATGGCGAACGCTGGGCACGGCACTGGCTGGATGTGGTGCGGTTCGCGGAGAGCCACGGCTTTGAAATGAACCGCGTGCGGCCGAATGCGTGGCCGTATCGAGATTACGTCATTCGTTCACTCGATGAGGACAAGCCATATGACCAGTTTGTGCGGGAGCAGATCGCCGGAGACCAACTTGGCGCGGATGAGGGCACGGGGTTCCTTGTAGCGGGAGCCTGGGATCAGGTGAAGGGCCAAGATCCGGTGCTGCGGGCGAATCAACGGGCAGATGAGATGCATGATCTCGTGAGCACCACGAGCAGCACGTTCTTGGGACTGACGGTGGGTTGCGCACGCTGCCATGATCACAAATTCGACCCAGTGAGTCAGGTGGATTACTTCCGCGTACGGGCCATCTTTGAGGGCGTGCAGCATGCGGAGCGTGAGTTGCGGCCAGCGGATTCGGAACAGCGGCAGAAGAAGGCGGAGAGCGTGCGGCAGGAGATCGCGGCGATTGATACGACGTTGTCACGCTTCCAACCGAAGGCGCAGCTCACGAAGCGTGTGCTGGTGGATGATGATCTGCCACCACCGACAAAGCCTGACGCGATTGGCTGTGTGCAGATCGAGCAGCCGGCGAATGGGAAGCCGATTGAGTACTCGCCTGGGACGGAGTTCGGCCAGTTGTCTGATCCGGGCGATTCGACGCGTCTGCCAAATCTTGGCGAGAGCTACCGCTACTGGAGTGCGAAGAAAGATGAGGCCGGCAAGGATTTCTTTTCGTGGAATCCGCGTGTGGGAGGCAAACAGCGCGTCTGGCTGTCTTGGGGCGCGTGGACGACGCATGCGAAGGATGCGCGCTACATTCTCGATCTCGACGGCGATGCGAACACGAAGAATGACCAGAAGGAAATCGCCGTGGTGGATCAAAGCAAGTTTGCCGACGGCAGCGGGGCGATTCCTGAGCAAAAGCGCTGGAGCGGCTTCAAATTTGCCGGAACGCATGCGCTGACGAAGGATTCCATTGTGATCCTACGCAGCGGCAAGCTCGGCGGGCCAACGGTGGCGGATTCGGTGCTGTTTGAGACGGCTGACGATGCCAAAACGGCCACACAGCCGCATCTGCGCGCACCGGTGACTCATCTGGCGAATCGCGAGAGCTTTGACGCGGTGAAAGCGAAGTTCGTGCGCTTCACGATTCACGCAACGATTGGCAGTCAACCCTGCATTGATGAGCTGGAAGTTTTTGCGGGCCGCAAGAACGTGGCCTTGGCGAAGAACGGGGCCAAGGTGACGGCTTCGGATGTTTACAGTGATGGATCAAATCCAGTCCACCAGATCGCGCATGCGAATGACGGGCTGTATGGCAACGCCAAGAGCTGGATTTCGAAGAACGCGGGCAAGGGCTGGCTGCAAATCGAACTGCCGCGTGAAGAGACGATCAGCAGCGTGGTTTGGAGCCGGGATCGCGTGGAAAAGGGCAAGGTTTATCAGGATCGTTTGGCGACGGATTATGTGATCGAAGTGTCGCTTGATGGAAAAGCCTGGAAGGCGGTGGCGTCGTCAGCGGATCGACTGGCAGCGGACTATCGGGAGCGGATTCGCGATGTTCCGACGCTGAGCGGTGTCACGGGTGAAAACGCGGCGGAAGCGAAGAAACACAGCGAGCGGTGGGCAGCGCTACAACGCGAATTGAAGACGCTCACGAGCTTCCCAATGGCCTACCTCGGCAAGTTTGAGCAGCCTGGGCCGACTTTCCGCCTGCATCGCGGCGATCCGTTGTCGCCAAAGGAAGAAATCGCGCCCGGAGCGCTCTCGCAGCTCGGCGCAAAGCTCGATCTGGCGAAGGACACGCGCGAACCGGAGCGGCGCATGGCTTTGGCGAAGTGGCTGACCGATCCGCAGAATCCGCTGACGGCACGCGTGATGGTGAATCGAATCTGGCACTACCATTTCGGCACCGGCATCGTCGATACGCCAAGTGATCTGGGCTTCAACGGCGGCAAACCGTCGCATCCTGAGCTGCTGGACTGGCTGGCGACGGAATTCATGAAGCGCGGCTGGAGTTTGAAGGAAATGCATCGCCTGATCATGAACTCGGCGGCGTATCGACAGTCGAGCGCGGCGCATGATGCGGGAATGCTCGCGGACTCAGGTTCGCGGCTGCTGTGGCGTTTCCCAACGCGACGCATCGAGGCTGAGCCGTTGCGCGACACGATCCTGGCGGTGAGCGGTGTGCTGGATCTCACGATGGGCGGGCCGGGCTTCGATCTGTTCGACGCGAATGACAATTACGTGAAGGTGTATCAGTCGAAGAAGGAGTTCGGCACCGACACGTTCCGGCGCATGATTTATCAGAGCAAGCCACGCGTGCAGCTCGATGACACGTTTGGCGCGTTTGATGTGCCCGACGCGGGTCAGATCGCGCCACGACGCACGTCGAGCACGACGCCGTTGCAGGCGCTGAATTTCTTGAATAGTACCTTTGCGATGCAGCAGGCCGGTTTGTTTGCCACACGGCTCGACAAGGACGCGGGCAAGACGGCGGAGGCGCAGGTGAAGCGGGCGTTTCAACTGGCCTACCAGCGTGATCCGCGTGCGGATGAGCTGAGCGCATCCACGAAACTGATTTCCGAGCACGGACTGGCGATGTTCTGCCGGGCACTGTTCAACACGAGCGAGTTCATGACCCTTTATTAATTTCAGCCATGCAAAATCATCTTCTCTCACGTCGCACCTTCCTGAATCAAAGCGTCAGCGGGCTGGGTAGCATCGCTTTGACATCTCTACTGGCCCAGAAAGGCCTGCTGGCGAACGATCCGATCCGTCCGCTGATCGACCCCTCGCGCCCCTACGCACCGAGGGCACCGCATTTCGAGCCCAGGGCGAAGAACGTGCTCATGATTTTCTGCTCGGGGGCGATCAGCCATGTGGACACGTTTGATTACAAGCCGGAGCTGGTGAAACGCCATGGCATGCCGCTGCCGGGCGCGGCGGATTTGATCACCTTCCAAGGAGCGCAGGGGAATCTGGAGAAGCCGCTGTGGGAGTTCAAACCGCGCGGTCAAAGCGGCAAGATGATCAGCGAGCTGGTGCCAAAGATCGCAGAGTTCGCGGACGACATGTGCTTCATCCACTCGATGACGGCGAAATCGAACACTCACGGTCCGGCGGAGAATCAGATGAGCACGGGATTCATCCTCGACGGCTTCCCCGGCATCGGCTCGTGGGTGACGTATGCGCTGGGCTCGGAATGCGATGACATGCCGGCCTTTGTAGCGATCCCTGATCCGCGTGGTGTGCCGCAGATCGGCTCGCGGCATTGGAACTCGGCGTTTTTGCCAGCCATGTTTCAGGGCACGGCGTTCAATGCGAGCAAGCCGATCCCGAATCTGCTGCG
>CAXNGR010000412.1:0-4772 GCA_964201265.1 Verrucomicrobiaceae bacterium | reverse complement strand
TGCATCATAGGACCAGCCGACATCGACGAAATTCGTGCCGGTGACGTTCTTGGTGTCGGGAGACTGGTTCACCCCGAGCAAACGCACGAAGGGTTGATTGTCATAGGCCGCATGCAAAACATCAGCAACCTGCTCGATGCTCGCGCCGGGTTTCAACTGGGCAAACGTCGTCGTGCAGATGCCGGAGTGAGTCGGCATGAGATGCGGCACAAAGGAGAGCCTCACCTCACGGCCAGCGGCGAGGGCGAGTTCTTGGCCGATCTCGCTCAAATGGCGATGCAGCGGCACGGAATAGCTGCGCACGCTGTTTTGCACCTCGCAGAACAAGAGCGGGATGCTCTCTTTCCGCCCAGCGCCACTCGCGCCGCTCATGCTGGCGACGGCGAGAGGGGAATCTGCAAGCAAATCCGCTTTGAGTAGCGGAATGAGCGGCAACAGGATGCTGGTGGGATAACAGCCGGGGCAGGCGATGAGCCGCGCGGACTTGATCTGCTCCGCACGCACTTCGGGAAGCGCATAAACGGCCTCATCGAGCAATTCGGGCGCGGGGTGCGCATGACCGTAGAATTCCTCATACAACGCGGCGCTGCGCAGGCGGAAGTCGGCGCTCAAGTCGATGACCTTCAAGCCGAGTTCGAGCAAGGGCTTCGCGTATTCCGAAGCAACGCCATGCGGCACCGCGAGGACGGCAATCTCAGCGCCCGCAGCTTTCAAGGCAGCCGCGTCGGGCGCGGTGAAGGTCAGCGAATCGGCCACGCCTACGCCACGGAAGCGCGGAAACTCTTTGGACAGCGCTTTGCCCGCGAGTGAACGCGAGGTCACCGCCACGAGTTCTGCGTTTGGATGGCGCAGCAGCAGGCGCAGGAGTTCTGCTCCTGAATAACCACTGGCTCCTACGACGGCGACTTTGACTTGGGCGGACATATTGCGGGGGCGGAGTATGGGATGTCGCGGGAACCGTGCAACCCTGAAAAAGGTCATTTCAGCCTGCTAGAAAAGCAGGTGGCATGCCGTGGCCGCCGACTCTTCCGAGTCACTGCTGAGGCAGCTTTAATTCGACGCGTTTCCCACTGCGCTGAACGATGGCGGTGAGTTTTTCACCGGGGCGATGGTGCTGGAGCAGGTGACCGATGATGGCGCTTTCGGTGATGCGCTGTTTGAGATCACCGATCTGCACGAGGATGTCGTCTTTCTGGAATCCTTCCTTCTTGGCGGCGGCATGCGGCCCGTATTGGCCAACGTGGAAGATGCGCAGAGCCATCTGATCTTTGTCGAGGCCGAGGCTGGTGCGTTCTTCATCGGGGATGTCATCCATCTTCATGCCACCGAAGGCCATGGCGCGCATGGGCCAAGTGCCAGCACGTTTGCCGATGTCCGACTTCAAACGCCAGCCCGCGGGCAGTTCGAGCGTGAGGGCGGTTTCTTTGCCGCCGCGCTGGATTGTGGCCGGAATCGAGCCGGAGTCAGGGGCACGGTGCAAAATCCAGCTCACGTCGGCGATGGAGACGAGCGGCTGGTGGTTGAGTGAAACAAAAGTGTCACCGGCTTTGACACCTGCGGTTTCTCCGGTCGATCCAGCGGCCACAGCCTCGACTTTGGCGATGTCATCCGTGGCCAGCGTGATGCCGAGCGTTTCGATGGATGGCTGCGGATAGATCCATTCCACAGGCATGGGCTGGTTTTGGGCGCGGTAGTGTGCGCGAAAGGCGTCTCCGACCATGTTGCAGTGAACGCAGCTCTGCATGACCTTGCCGTCCCAGTCGAGCTTGCTCGGATACTTGGCGGCGAGCGTGGGAAACTCGATGGGCTTCTGGTAGGGCACGGGACCGCCCTGCTTGCCGGTGAGCGCGGTTTTGTTGGCCGGGTAGCCCTGGTGGATCGCCAGGGCGGCGGCGAGCGCCTTCTTGAAGCTGGCGGTGGTTTTGTTCAGCGGGTCTTTTTGATGCAGCCAGGAACCGTAGCGGCCGTAGATCATGCCGTCGCCGTTGAACATGATCGCCGAAAACGAGAGGTCGTAATCAAACTGGAACTTGGCGAGGTCGAGCGCGTTGGCGTTGATGACGCGGACGCAGACGAATTGATCCAGCAGCGGCACGAGTTCCGGCTCCTGGAGCACGCTGGCGTCAATCCCGGCACAGGAAAGGCAGGGCACGCAGCGCAGCACGACGAGTAGCGGCTTGCCCGTGGTCTTGGCGAGTCGGAAACCGCTCTCGATGTCGTTCCAGTTCCAGCGTGTGTCGTTTTCCATCTTCGCCTTCTCACCGCGCACCGCGCCTTCGCGGTCCTTGACGGTTTCAGCGTGTGTCAGCGCGGCAAAAGTCAGCAGTAGGGCCGGAACGAGTGATGTGGGCTTCATGCGTTAAATTCTGCCAAGGTCGTCGTCCTGTTGGCAAGCCAAGAAAATTTGCCGTGCGGTTTTTGGAATGGACAGAAGGCCGTTTCATTCGGTTAATCGCGGCCAACTCACCCGAGCCTCGCATCCATGTCCGAAGTCACTGCCATCTCCAAGTTTGCCTGTCCTGCCTGCGGCGCGGAGGCCGTGTGGACGCCGTCGAAACACGCGCTGGTCTGCCCTTACTGCGGCACCGAGTCGCCCGCCGAACTCAAAAGCGACGGCACGCTGGTGGAAGAAAACGACCTCGTCGCCATGCTGCGAGCCATTCCCGATGATCAACGCGGCTGGGCGGCGGTGCGCAAGACGGTGAAGTGCCAGAGCTGCCATGCGATCTCGGTCTTTGACGAAAAGCGCGTGGCGCAGAACTGCGACTTCTGCGGTTCGCCTGCGATGCTGGCGGTGGATGATGTGGGTGCGCCGATCCGGCCCGGCAGTCAGCTTCCATTCAAGATCGCGCAAAGCCAGGTGCGCGAGGACATCCGGCGCTGGTATGGCAGCCACTTCTGGGCGCCGAACAAACTGGGCCAGAAAGCGCTCACCGACACGCTGCACGGACTCTACCTGCCTTACTGGACCTTTGACGCGCATGCCGAGTGCCCCTGGGAGGCGGAGGCCGGTCACTATTACTACACGACCAACAGCAAGGGCGAGCGCACGCGCCACACGCGCTGGGAATACGCCTCCGGCCATGTCAGCACCGACTTCGACGACGTGCTCGTGCCCGCGTCGAAGGGTGTGCATCCAAACCTGCTCGAAAAACTCCAGCCCTTCCCCACCACGACCGATCTGCTGCCCTACGATCCTGGTTATCTCTCCGGCTGGGTGGTGGAACAGTATCAGATTGATCTCATCAATGCGGCCCAGGATTCACGCGGCCGCATGGATGGCATTCTGCGCAGCCAGTGCATCGAGCAGATTCCTGGAGACACACACCGCAACCTGCAAATCGCGCCGGAATTCAGCGCCCAGACCTTCAAGCATGTGCTGCTGCCCGTCTGGCTGCTGACTTACACCTACGGCACCAAGAACTACCAGGTGGCCGTGAACGGGGCCACCGGCAAGATCACCGGCGAGTATCCGCTGAGCTGGGTGAAGATCACCATCGCAATCGTGATCGGTTTGATCATCCTGGGCATCATCCTGTCGTTTCAGAAATAAGCCTTGTGAACTTCAAATTCCGAGAACTACCCATCGCCATCGCGCTGCTCGCGATTGTGGTGTTTTTCGCGGTCAAGGAGCCAGCGTTCCTCGGTGCGCGCAATTTGTCGATGCTGGCGACAGAGTTGTCCATCACTGCGACGCTGGCGATGGGCATGCTACTCATCCTGCTGCCGGGGCACATTGATTTGTCCGCTGGCAGCGGCGTGGGCCTGCTGGGCGGCATTGCCAGCGTGCTGGTCTTTCATCATCAACTGCCTGCTCCTGTCGCGCTCGGCTTGGGATTGCTCTGCGGCGTGCTGATCTGGATGGCGATGGGCGCGTTCATCGTGCGCGAGCGCATGCCGTCCTTCATCGTCACGCTGGGAGCACTCTTAATTTTCAAAGGGCTGTTCTGGCTCGTCATCGACAACGCCACCGTTCCCGTCGCCCCCGGCGGCCAGAGCAATCTCTACTCACTGCTCACCACTTACTATCTGCCGCAACGATTCGGCTGGCTGCTAGTCGCCGTGCTTGTCGCGGCGTTGATCTTCACCACGATCAGCGCCCGCAAGCGCCGCCTGGAGAACGGCTTCGCCGTGGACAGCAAGGAAATGGCCTTCCTGCGTCTGTTCATCACCGCGCAGGCCATCGCGCTGTTTGTGCTCGTCACCGGCCAGTTTCGCGGCATTCCGCTGCCGTCGCTCATTCTCGGCGGTGTGACGATGATTGTGTATGCCGTCACGCAGCACACGAGCCTCGGACGCCATTTGTATGCCATCGGTGGGAACACGGAGGCCGCGTTTGTCTCCGGTGTGCCGATGAAACGCACGGTAATCGCGGCTTACAGCGGCATGGGAGCCATTGTGGCCATCACCGGCTTCATGCAGACTGCGTATGCCGGTTCTTCGACGACCACGGTGGGCGATTTGATGGAACTTGATGCAGTCGCCGCCTGCGTAATTGGCGGTGTGAGCCTGCGTGGCGGACGCGGTACCGTTTTGGGCGTGCTGCTCGGCGCTTTGATCATCGCCTGCCTTCTCAACGGCATGACTCTCATGTCCGTGCCGCCGGAGCGCAAATTCATCGCCCGTGGTGTCGTGCTGATCCTCGCCGTGTGGATGGACATGCGGCTGAGCCGGAGAGCGTGACGAGGATCAAGCCTCCCCGGCCTTGCCGGCTTTGTGGGTGGCCTTGATGGCTTCCTCAATGTTGTGCAGGGCCTTGTCAGAGAGGCCGT
>CAXNGR010000411.1:0-4781 GCA_964201265.1 Verrucomicrobiaceae bacterium | reverse complement strand
GCGCTCAGCAGCAGCCATGTCGCCTTCGCCAGCATCCGCATGGAGCCTGTCTTCATGTGCTCCAGCCAAAGCGCCGCCGCCGCAGCCGTGCTCGCCATAGAGGCCAATCAGGCGGTTCAAGACGTGGATTACGAGGCCCTCAAGGCTGCCTTGATCAAGCACAAGCAAGTCCTCACCTGGCCACCCCAACGCTAACCCATGATCTCTTGCTCATTTTTATTCTTGTTGCTGCTCAATGGCCTCCTTCAGGCCGCATCCATCCCTGTTGTCGATCTCTCCCAAGACACCGCCCGCCACGTCATCATCGCGCAAGGCACGGCGGAGGTCTATCAAGGCCATCCGACGACGCTGCTGATGCCGGATGGCAAAACGATGTTCTGCGTTTGGACGCATGGGCATGGCGGCACGGCGGGGCCGCTGAAACGCAGCGAAGACGGCGGCAAGACGTGGAGTGAGGAACTGCCGGTGCCGGAGAACTGGTGGAAGGTGAAGAACTGCCCGGCGATCTACCGCCTCACCGATCCGCAGGGCGTGGTGCGGCTCATCGTTTATGCCGGGCATGGGCCGGATGGGACGATGCAGCAGTCTGTTTCCACCGATGAAGGTAAAACGTGGACGCCGATGCAAAGCAACGGCCTGAAGTGCGTGATGCCGTTTTGCACGATCATGCCGGTGGAGGGCGGGAAGAAGCTGATCGGACTGTCGAACATTCGTCGGCCTGGCGAAACGAAGGACACGAAGTCGAACATCGTTACGCAGAGCGAATCCACCGATGGCGGTCTGACCTGGAGTCCGTGGCGCGTGCTCGTGGATCTCGGCGATTTGAAGCCCTGCGAGCCGGAGGTGGTGCGCTCGCCGGATGGGGGGCAACTGCTCTGCCTCATTCGCGAAAACATCCGCAGCCAGCCCGCGCATTTCATCACGAGCGATGACGAGGGCAGGACGTGGTCGGAGGTGAAAGCGCTGCCGCCGGGCCTTCATGGAGATCGGCACAAGGCCGTGTATGCGAAGGACGGACGGCTCGTTGTCACCTTCCGCGACATGGGCAAGGATAGCCCCACGCGCACGCATTTCGTCGCCTGGGTCGGGCGTTATGAGGACATCGTCAGCGGCAAGGACGGCGAATACAAAATCAAGCTGCTGCACAGCCACAAAGGCAGCGATTGCGGCTATCCAGGCCTCGAACTGCTACCCGACGGCACTTTCGTCGCCACGACCTACATCAAGTATCGCCCCGGTGTGGAGCAGAACTCGGTGGTGAGCACGCGCTTCACGCTCGAGGAGACGGATAAAGCCGAAAAGACCACCGCAGCGGCACTCACTCGCAAAGCCGCAGGCATCGTGCTCGACGACGATGCGGCGAAATACACCGGTGCATGGAAAGTCAGCGAGAAGCTCACACCGCTCGTCGGTTTAGCGTATCGGCACGATGATCGCGCGAAGAAATCGGCCGCGGTGGCGATGTTCACGCCGGACATTCCTGCCGATGGCAAATACGAGGTGCGATTGCTCTACCTCCACGCCTCGAACCGTGCTCAAAAGGCGCAGATCACCATTCGCAGTGACGATGGCGGAAAGGTGGTCGAGCTTAATCAGCGACTCGAATGCTTGGAGGATGGCATTCCGCGGTCGTTGGGCGTGTTTGCCTTCACGAAGGGCGAATCTGGCAGCATCGAAATCTCGAATGCGGGCGCGGATGGCTATGTGGCGGTCGATGGTCTGCAACTCGTGCCGGAGGCCGAGGCCATCGCGGAGCGCAACACACGCGCGGATGCGGGTTTTCCCATCAAGACGAGCGCCGCGCCTGTGCCGGTGAAAATCCCGCCGCCAATGCTGCTGAAGAGCGCCGCGAAGCCGCAGGAGGTGGATGGCAAATCGTATGACCTCGTCGTCATGGGCGGCACACCGGGTGGGATCGCCTGCGCGGTGCGTGCGGCACGTGAGGGATTGAGCGTGCTGCTGGTGAATCACACGCAGCATCTCGGTGGCTTCGTCACCAGCGGCGCGGGTGGCTGGGAGGCGCCGTATGACGGCCTGCGCTCGCCGATCTATGGCGAGATGATCACCGGCGCGGCGCAGTATTATGCGAAAACATACGGCGAGGGATCGCCCCAGCACATCCTCTCGATGCCGAGCAAGACGAGCCGTGCGCACATTGATCGACCGAAAATCGAGCCACGCATCGCGGAGATGCTTTTTAATGAGATGGTCGCGAAGGAGAAGACGCTGACCGTGCTGCTCGGCCACATTGTCACGAAAGCGAAGCGCGATGGCGCTTTGATCAAAAACGTGACTCTCAAGCCGATGCATGGCGAAAGCACGATCACGGTCAGCGGCAAGGTCTTCGCCGATGGCATGTATGAGAGCGATCTCACGGCCGCCGCAGGCGTGAAAACGCAGATCGGTCGCGAATCGCGGGCGCAATACAGCGAGAAGCACGCGGGCGTCATTTACACGCAGGAGCGTCACAAGGAACCTGGCCAGCGTGGCTTTCCCAAAGCCGCCGACGAAGGCTCATTGAACATCCGCTACAACAGTCACGCCACCGCCGACATCGTCGAAGGCCCGCAAAGCGGCGAGGCCGATGGCAGCGTGATGGCTTACAACTATCGTCTCGTGCTCACGCGTGATCCGGCGAACCGGATCATGGTCACGAAGCCCGCGAATTACGATGTCGCCATCGCCAAAGCCGCTGGTGGTGGAGGTTTCGTACCGAATTTGCCGAACAAGAAGGTCGCGTGGAATGGCGGACGCCTCATCGGCCCGCAAAACGAATACCCCGCCGCCGACTGGCCCACGCGCGAGGCCATTTCAAAGCGCTACCTCGAAGGCATGCTCATGCGCTTGTGGTGGGTGCAAAACGATCCCGAAGCGCCGGAGAAAGATCGCAAGCAGTTCGAGAACTACGGCCTCGCCGCCGATGAGTTCCCCGACAACAACCATGCGCCGTATGAAATCTACGTCCGCGAAGCGCGTCGTCTCGTCGGTCGCTACGTCTTCAAAGAGCAGGACAACGTCATCGCCCAAGGCATCGCCCGCACACCGATCCACACCGACAGCATCGCCATGACCGACTGGCCGGTCGATTCGGTCGCCTGTCTGCCGCGCAAGGCCGCAGGCGGCAACACCGATGGCATTCTATTTCTCGGCGAAGAATCCCGCCCCGCGCAGGTGCCGTATCGCTCGATTCTCGCGAACGAAGTCGAAAACCTACTCGTCCCCGTCGCCATCAGCGCCTCCCACGTCGGCTGGGGCAGCATCCGCCTCGAACCCGTCTGGATGCAGCTCGGCGAAAGTGCTGGCCACGCCGCCGCGCTGGCCGTGAAAGGCAAAACAACGCTCGGAAAGCTCGATCCCGATGTTTTAATCCGCCAACTCGCCACCAGCCGCGTGATGATCAGCTTCTTCAATGATGTCGAGGTCACCTCCGACGATCCACGCATCCCCGCCACTCAGTATTTTGGCACGAAAGGCTTCTTCGCCAGCTACGATACCAAACTCGATGCCCCGCTCAGCGAGGCCGTGAAGGCGGCATGGGAGAAGGGCTTCGAGGACCTCCAAAAAGGCACTCTGGACCCGATGCAACTCGCGAAGGCTGCTCAAGAAGCTGAAGCGAATCCAACTCCGCAAACGAAAGAAACTCGCGGCGCAGTGCTGCTTGCGATGTGGAACGAACTGAGCGCCCATTAAGTTATGAAGCAGGTCATTTTCCTCACTACCCTCCTCCTTTTCAAGGCGGCTCTGGCATCTGCAGCAGGTCCAACTGAGCAGGGTAAATCTCTGGCTTCTGCCAGCGGATTTGAGCTGCGGGTTCCAGCTCCAGGGCCTGATGCCATTGCCGACTCCACCCTTCAGGAGGCCATAGACAAGGTCGCTTCGGCGGGTGGCGGAGTGGTCTTGCTTGGAGCGGGTGACTTCAAACTGTCGCGCCATGCGGATGATGAAACCGTAGTCATCAAAAGCAACGTCACGCTGCGCGGGCAGGGCCACGCGACACACATCTACCTGGACCCGAAGACACCGCCCCATGAGCTGCGTTACTTCCCCATGCGGATCGGCACGGCTACGGTGCCAGCACACAATGTGGTGATCGAGCACCTGCGCTACACCGGCAATGACAAGGCCATCGGCGGAGGTTCCATCATGGGCTTCAATGCGCGTTTAGATGAGAAGGAGTCACTCTTGCTGTCATGCGACAACATCACGATTCGTCATTGCTGGATCTATGATGCCAAACAGGCGGCAGGCTGCACCAAGCCGGCGACGGCCATGTATTTAGCCAAGCATGTCATCCCAGCAGAGGAAGCCAAAGAGGCGGCGGTTGACCCTGAAAAAGTGAGCACCGGCTATTTTGATGCCGACCGCATGGCCACCCAGTTCAAAAACTGGCAGGTGCATCACAACTACATCGAGACCTGCGGGAACAAGGCGGTCGAGCTCGCTGAATGCAACGGCGGCCTCATTGCAGACAATCACATCGTCAATGTGGTGGATGGACCTCAGGTGATCTTTGGCAGTCGCAACGTGCAGATCCGCGACAACATCGTCCATTTCACCCGAACCGGCATCAACATCACCGAGGGCTCGCACCACATCCGTGTCAGCGGCAACCATGTGGAGCCGATGCCGGAGGTGTCCAAGAAAGCGGTGCTGCCCTGCCTGATCTTCCGCACGGAGCCGCTGCCCGTGCACTCTAGGATCAGCGATGTGGTCGTCACCGGGAATGTGTTTCGCAACCAGCACACGCAGGGAAAATGCACCGTGCGGTTTGTCACGCGCCC
>CAXNGR010000410.1:0-4783 GCA_964201265.1 Verrucomicrobiaceae bacterium | reverse complement strand
CCACCGTAAAGCAGGGTGCGGATGCCGCCTTTGTACATGTGCTTGATGAGGCGGCTGTTCTGTGATTTTGCCAGGGACAGATCCTTGTTTCGGCACAGTGGCGGCACGGCGATGACGGAGGATTGCAGGTCTTCGAAAGTAACGGGGGTGGTTTTCATGGATGGGGCACAGGAGCGCGGAGCGCGGCGGCTGCAAAGAAAAAGCGGCTCAGTTTGCGGGCTTTGATCACAGGCTTTCGATGTAGCTGATCAAATCGGCCATGTCCTCGACCGTCATGCCTGTTTCGAGGCCCTCTGGCATCAGACTCTGACCGCTGGAGCTGCTGCCTTTGATCTCGGCGCGTTGCAGCGTCTTTTCGATGCCGCCCATCATCCGAATCGTCATGCTGGAGGCCGTGTCATTCGTGATGATGCCCGCCAGCGTCTGTCCGTCCTTCGTGTTCACCGTGTAGGCGATGAACTGCGACGCCACCTCCTTGTGCGGCTCCAAAATCGCCGTCAGCAACGCCTCACGGCCCTTGGTCTTCACCGTGATCAAATCAGGCCCCACCGCCAGTCCTAGCGCTCCGGCCTTATGACAGGCCACGCAACGCGTCATGTATTGAACCTGTCCCTTTTGAGCATCGCCTTTCGCGGCGATGGCTGGTTTGAACTTTACGGTCACTTCTTCGCGAGAGGGAGGAATGACTGATGCCAGCACCGTCTTCGCCGCAGCCGCCACCTTCGGCGACTTGTGTTTGATCAACTCCTGTACCTGCGATGCCGAAAATTCCTCCGCCTTGACCACCTTCGCCTCCAGCAAGGCCACCGCACGGTCCTCGCGACTCAAAAGCGCCCCCAAAGCCACAGTCTTGGCTTTTGCGCCGTAATGTGCCCAGTTCCCAATCAAAGTCGCCGTGACTAATGCTGAGCTGTTTTGGGCTAACACGCGGATTGCGGCGGTTTTAACGACATCTGGCTGACCTTGCGCGAGGCATAAAACCAAAGCGTCCGTTGCTTCTTTGGATGACGAGAATCCAAGCAACTCGACCGCTTCTGCGCGTGCGTCATTAGGGCCAAAAGTATCGGCGATCGTAGCGACGGCTTTGGCGAAGACAGCAGTCAGTTTTCCCTCTTTGTCCGCCTTGATAAGATTTGAACCTCCACGGCGCAAACCATCGCCAAGGGCTTTGACCCATGCTGGTTTGACGGGCTCAGTGGTCACCACGGAGATCAAATCGGTCGCATCTTTGGCTTCCGCCGCAGCGAGCGTGATGAGCGATTCGGCAAACGAAGGCTCCAGCTTGCTCAAATCATCACGAAGCTGCTCAAACAAGCCTGTTCCCGAAGCGCCAAGCATGGCAGCGTTCATCCACTTCCCGCTCGCGCCATCACGAGCCATTTTGGCGAGCCAGGCATCACGCGAAGCGCTCTTCGGCGCAGCCAAGGCTGTTTGGAAGCGCACACGCGGCGATGCATCCGTAGCCAGTGATGTCAGCGTAGCCTCATCCAACTTGGAGACACGACGAAGGGCTGCCTCACGAACTTGCACATCAGCGTCCTTTGCAGCCGCGATCGCATGAGTGGTCTGCAAAGCTCCGAACGATTCCAATGCGTTCATGGCATGCAACTTCGCGAGCGCGTTGTCGCCGCTGAGCACCTTTTCCAGGATCGGCACGGCGGCTTTGTCTTGGCGCTCGAAGAGAAGACGCTGCGCGGTGTCGCGGTGCCAGCCGTTGGGGTGGCTGAGGAGCTTCACGAGGTCTTCGGTGCTCGCATCGGCGAGATTGACCTTCTGGCCGATGCGTTCGGCCCCATTATCGGGCACGATGCGGTAAATGCGCCCACGGTCGTTGCCGTTGTTGAGGTCGATGTGCTTCTTGATCTCGTCGGGGATGCTCCAGGGATGCTCGATGACTTCGCGATACATGTCGCAAATGTGCAGGCAGCCGTCGGGAGCGTTGGCGAAGTTCACGACGCGCACCCAGGTGTCCTTGGAGGCCGCGAATTCGAAGCCGTGCTCATCGGCGGGGCGTTCGCCGACGAGACTGATGCCGTCGGCGCTGGGTTTGAGGATTTTGCGATGCACGAGCTGGCCACCAGCGTCGCCGGTGAAGCTGTTGTTCACGAAGTCAGGGCCGTAGGCGTCTCCGCGATAGATCGTGGTGCCCGTCGCGCCGGTGAAGTAGCCGCTGACGCGTCCGCCTCCTTCGACCGCTCCTTTCACTACTCCGGCGATGCGCCAGCGCGTGCGGATGATGCGCCATGGCTCGTCCGGGCTGATGCGGAAGACCTCCGCTGCGCCGCCATCGACCGCGATGCTCTGCTTGGCAGGCGGCATCTGGTAGTAGGGATTGCGGTTGGCATACTTGTCGTCATAGACCCAGTATTGGAGGTGGTCGCTGTTCGAGCAGCCGAACTTGCGGCCATAGTTGTCGAAGCTCATGCCGTATTGAGCGCCACCACCTTCGAGGCCGAACTCATGCGTGAGGGGATCAAACCAGAAGTCTTTCCCGCCTAGCTCGACGCCCTTCAAGTCGGGCCGCTTCAGGCAGGTGATCACGCCGCGATTACCACCGCCTGCGAGGACGTGAATGCGGTTGTCCTGGCCCCAAATGAAACTGTTCATCAAGCCCTGGACGTTGAGCATTTTCAGGCCGGTGCCGAAGCCCGTGAAGACCTTCTCGCGCTTCTCCGCCTTGCCATCGCCGTCCTTGTCCTCAAAGCGCCAGATGTCCGGCGTCGCGCCCACATACAGGCCGCCATTGGCCCAGACCAGTCCCGTCGGCCACGGCAGATCATCGGCGAAGATCTGACTCGTCTCGTAGTAGCCGTCACCGTCTTTGTCCTGCAGCATGGAAATCCGGCCCATGTGCGGCGTCACCTCGCGCATCTCGCTATAGTCATGCATCTCGCAGACAAACATGCGCCCGCGCTCGTCGAAGCAGATGGCGATGGGGTCACGCACCTGCGGCTCATGCGCGGCGAGTTGCAGCTTGAAGCCCTTTTTCACCTGCCAGGTCGAGATGGCGTCCTTCGGCTCCACCGCCGGGTAGCGCGGCAGATCCTTGCCAGGATCGACTGCCACCGCGTTTTTCGTCTCTCCATAAGCTTTGGCATAAGTGGTCTTCGTCTTGATGCCGTCAGACTGGGCGAAGAGGGAAGGGCAAAGGGCGAAGGGCAGCAAGAACAGACCGAGGCGTTTCATGGGGAGAGCATACGGGGATGCGTTCTGGGATGAACAGCCGAAAGTTCCGCATCGTGGTATTCTTGTGATGGAGCCTCGGTGGCGTCATTCAGAATTGCCGTGGCCTTGGATTGGTGGATGATGCGGCAATGAGATACCGCGACCAACGCCGCTCCGCATCCCCCCCCCCACGACCGCATTTCACGCCTCGCAAGAGCATGGGGCAGAATTTTCTCCAGGATGAGGAGACGGCCCGCTGGATCGGGGATCAGGTGCAGCCGGATGGGGCGGAGGTGGTGGTGGAGATCGGTCCGGGGATGGGGGCGCTGACGAGGCATCTCGTGGGCAGGCCGAAGAAGCTGATCTTGATCGAAAAAGACTCCCAGCTCGCACCGGAGCTCATCCGCGAGTTTGAAGAGCGCGAGGACGTGGAGGTGATCCACAACGACGCCACGCGCATCGACCTACGGCCGTGGTTTCGGCATGGACCGCTGCGTTTGGTGGGCAATCTGCCGTATTCCGTGGGCAGCGAGATCCTGAAGCACTGGCTGACGCCGCCGTCGCCGGTGGGCTGCGCGGTGTTCATGCTGCAAAAGGAGGTGTGTGACCGTCTCGCCGCCACCTGTGAAGACGACGCCTATGGGGCGCTGAGCCTGCTGGTGCAGAAAGATTGGAATGTCGAACTGCTGCGCGTGGTGCCGCCGGAGGTGTTTGATCCGAGGCCGAGGGTGGATTCCGCCGTCATCCGCCTGACGCCGCGTGATCCGGCCACGCTGCCGGTGTTTGATCATGTGCTGTTTGACCGCTTGGTGCGCATGGGCTTTTCCCAGCGGCGCAAGCAGCTCAAAAATCTGCTGCCCGAGGCTCCCGGTGGCTGGGAGGCATTGATTCAAAGCCTCAACGTCTCGCCGACGGTGCGGGCGGAGGCGCTGTCGCTCACGCAGTGGGTTCAGATCGCCCGCTACTACGAGCAACGCCACGAGGCCGATGCCGGGCAGAAGGCCAGCGAGATGTTCGACGTGGTAGATGAGAACAACGAGGTCACCGGACAGCTCACACGCGGCGAAGTTCACAAGCGCAAGCTGCTGCATCGCGCCGTTCACATCTTCGTTATCAACAAACGTGGGCACCTCTACCTCCAGCAGCGTTCGCATCTCAAGGACGTGTCGCCCTTGAAATGGGACAGCAGTGCCGCCGGCCATCTTGATGCCGGTGAAGGCTACGCCAGCGCAGCGATTCGCGAAACGAGTGAGGAAATCGGCATCCAGGTCGATGCGACAGAGGTCGCGGCCCAGATTCCTGCCGGGGAGAATACCGATCACGAATTCGTCGAGCTGCATCTGGCCCGTCACGACGGCCCGATCCGTTGCCTGCCCGAGGAGATCGCCACCGGCGAGTGGTTTAAGCCCGAGGACATCACCGCCTGGGTCGAGGCGCGGCCACAGGACTTTGCGAAGGGTTTTGTGACGTGCTGGAAAGTAGTCCAGAGCTTTAGCTCGACTCTGTTCATCCCCAAACCGTCCTGAACGAGCTGAAGCTCTAAACTACTTTCTTTGAGAAAGGTCGTTTTGCGTGGCGAGTTCGGAGTGATGGGTGTTTGTGACCAAAACCCAAGCTC
>CAXNGR010000409.1:0-4797 GCA_964201265.1 Verrucomicrobiaceae bacterium | reverse complement strand
CTGGCGCAGGCGCTGGCCGCGCTGCTCTCCGCCGAGATCAACATCAACTTCAGCTACCCGCTTCTCGTGCGCCCTGCGCAGATGCCGGTGCTCGTGCTGCACCTCGACTCGCCCGATTTCGGGGCTGAAGTGCTCTCCAACGCAGGCTTAAAGGTGCTGATGCAGGAGGATTTGAGTCGCTGAGCCGACTGAAGGAACGGGTGAGATGTTAGAAGTCAGATGTGAGAAGTGGCGCAGGGCAAATCTCACCTCTCACCTCTCACTTCGGCCGACTCACCATGCATGAACGTGGGCGCTAGTTTCGAGACAAATGCCCGGGCATCCTCCAGCGCCCCAAGTTCAATCAACGGGTCTTCCTGGCCCACGATTTGTTCCGGCAGCGGAATGTAGATGGACGCCATGGACCAGCGGTGCTGGATGTTGCGGAAGACGGAGTCAAAGTAGGACAACAGGATGTGCTCGTAGTGATCAGGGCAGGTGGTGCCGTCTGAGCCGATGTACCAGTAGAGGTTCAGCGCCCGCGTCCGCAGCCGTGCGCCGTTGGGGGCTTCCTTGTCATGGAAAATGCGCAGCAGTGTGGCGGTGATCTCACGTCCGTCCTCCAGCCGGATGGGTACATGCGTGCTGTCCGTCACCGTCCAGCCCTGGCCGGGCAGGCAGACTTCCGGGCGGTGCAGGCTGCGCTTCACGCGCCCGCTGAGGATCACCGTGGCCATGAGCTGCCTGCCAGTGGTGTTGCCGTAGGTGTTGCGCACGAGCTTCACTCCCTCGTCCAGGATGTTTTTTTCCTGTGCCGTCATGTCAAACTCACGCCCCTGGTAATCTCCCAAGCTCAGCGGCAGTTGCAGCGCCACACCGGGCTCGGCGACGTGGAAGCTGACGTCCGTTCCGGCGCACAGCCCCAGCGTGGCCAGCGGTAGCAGCAGCGCGGCCACAAGTTGGGACAGCGTGCGGCGCGGCACCGGTATGGCGGAGACACCTCCTGCTCCAGAGCCAGCGGCGTGTCGTTTCAGGTTGCTCTTCATCTCCCGGCCCTCCAGCAGCCAGCACAATGCGAACATGCCCGCCAGCGCCACGCCAAACACCGCAAAGCCAGCGAAGGTGTGAAACGGGGACATCTCCTGGTGGTCACCCATGCGTCTGCCCACCGCGAATTCCGAGCCAAAGGCTCGCGTGCCCGCCACCAGCAGCAGCAGGCGCACCACATTGCCTGCCACGGCCAGCGGCACCGAGCAGACGAACAAAATAAGCCGCGAACGTGGGTGTTTCAGCGCCAGATAGCCCAGCAGCGCGGAGATCATCATCAGTGCAAAGAGGGAATTGATGCCGCTGCACTTCGCGTCCACGTCCAAGCTGAACAAATCCCCGGTTTGTGTGCCCTTTTCTGCGTCGGGGGCGGATTGCAGCGCCGAGCCTTCACTGATGGCCGGCTGGCCGATGAGATTCAGCATGGAGGCCGCCATCGCCGCTGTCCTGGGACGCAGCGGCGAGGCCACGGAGTCTTCCAGCGGCTGCATCGGCCAAGTGAAGAACAAAAACAGCCATGCAAAGCCCAGCGTCCGCATCCACGCCCTTCCGAGCACCAGCAGGATCATGCCAGCCAGCACAAACTGCACCGCCAGAAACGCTGGGTAACCCGTGTCCGCCTTGTAGCCCAGCCAGTAGAAAAACAAGCCAGCGCCCAGTGGCAGCAAGCCGAGCCATGTGCCCTGCCAAGGCAGTCTGCGCAGTTCCTCGCGCCGCAGCCACACCAGCCAGCCCACCAGCAGCGGTACCAGCAGGCAGAACTGCCAGTCCGCATATTTGCTCACCCACTTGGCCCAGCCGTGCAGCACACTGTAGCGCTGCCCGAATTCCCAGTGCTGATAAGGCCACGCCAGAAACAGCAGCACCATCACCGTCGGCAGGCCCCAGACAGCCAGTCCGCGCAGCATCTCTGGCCGCAGCCAGCCATCGGCGCCGGAATCTGGCGGTGCTGACAAAACGGCGGAGGTTGTGGATTCTGTTGCCATGAGCTGGGTTGACGCGCAAAGGCTGGCCTTGTTTGTTGCGTCTGGCAACTTTCATCGCGTAACGTATTCCCCACCCGACATGGCAAAAGATAAGAGAAACCGGACCAGGCTCCTCGAAAATGTCCAAGACCAGGAGTTGCCGGCCTCCGCCGCGATCTGGAGGGATGCCCCTTCCGCTCCCGAAAAAGACACAGTCCATGCTCCTGATCCACTGATGCCCCCGCGTGACACGCCTGCCCCCAATGGAGGGCGCTTGCACTGGGATTACCGGCATCTGATCATTTCGACGGTCATTTCAGTGTTCATCGGCCTTCTGGTGCTTGGGTGGTGCCAAAGGTCCTACCAACAAGAGATTGGGCCTCCGTTGGCCGCGCAAAGCACAGTCAAGGCCACCGCCAAGTCCACGGAGCCTCGATCCGAGACGGTCGAGCTTGCCAAAGCGGAGGAAAAAATCGCCGCCTTGCAGCAGCAGCTCGATGTCATCCGCCGCGAGCAGCTCATCGCGCAGCAGAGCACGCGTGAGTCCCTGGAGCGCATCTCAGGCGTGCTCAAAAATCCGCAGCTCGCCCCGCAGCCCGTCGTCCCAGCGGTTGACCAACCGGGCACAGCGCGCATCGCCGATGCCGCCCCGGACATTTCCCCCACCCAGGCGGAGTTCATCCTGCTCAAAGAGCGCAACCGCCTCATCCAGTATGGAGACGAGGCCATCGCCACCGGCCTGCGTAAGCCGCTCTCCGCCATCGTCGAGTATTTGCGTGATCCCGGCACCAAACACCTGCACGAGGCCGCCCAGGTCGAGTACATGCGTGTCGTGCGCTCCATTCAGTTCATGCAGCGAGATGATCCTGGCTACCGCCTGCCCGTGGCCGAGTTGTTCAAAGGTCAGAACCTCCGTGAGGAAGCAGATGTGAAGCCTGAGGCGCTGCACCAGCTCCTCGCCGACCATCAACAGCCCTGGGAGGTGCGCGTACGTGTTTGCTTCCTGCTCCTCGGCAGCACCGCGCCAGAGACCAACGCGAAACTCATCGCCGCCATCAAAGACGACCCCTCACTCGAAGTCGCCAAGCATGCCCAACTCGCCCTGGAGCAGCGCATCAAGCGCCGTTTCCGCATCTTCGACATCCCCGCCATCGACGAATGGTGGCAGGCCCAGGGCAAATAAACGCCCCAATCACGAACTCCCGCATGAAAACACTCTTCCTAACCAACGAATACCCTCCTCACATCTACGGCGGTGCCGGCGTCCACGTTGAATACCTCTCCCGCGAGCTGGCAAAGCTCATCGAGGTCGATGTGCGCTGCTTTGGTGACCAGGACAGCAGTGGCGAGAATCTGACCGTCAAAGGCTTCGGCCTCGACACGAAGGGCTGGGACTGCCCGCTTAACTTGAAGTCCGTTTTTGGCGCACTTCAGCGCTGCCTCGACTTCAACACCCGCGGCATTGATGCCAGCATCGTCCACCTGCACACCTGGTACGCGCACTTCGGCGGCATCCTCGCCAAACTGAACTACGGCGTGCCCATGGTGCTCACCGTTCACTCACTGGAGCCGCTGCGCCCCTGGAAGCGCGAGCAGCTCGGTCACGGCTACGATTTCACCGTCTGGCTGGAAAACACCGCGCTCAAAATGGCCGATGCCGTCATCGCTGTGTCCGAGGAAACGCGCCTTGACCTGCACAAGCACTTCGATCTCGACCCACACAAGATCCACGTCATCCACAACGGCATTGATCTCGATGAATACCATCGCGTCGAAGCGCCGGACGTTTTGAGAAAACACGGCGTCGATCCCGATCAACCTTACGTCCTCTTTGTCGGTCGCATCACGCGGCAGAAGGGCATCGTTCACCTCGTGCGTGCCATCCAGCACCTTGATCCCGGCTTCCAAGTGGTCCTCTGCGCCGGAGCGCCCGACACCCTCGAGATCAAGGAGGAGATGGAGGCCGCCGTGAACGCGGTGAGCGCCACCCGGCCCGGAATCGTGTGGATTCAGTCCATGCTGCCCGCGCCGGAAAAGATCGCCATGTACTCGCATGCCGCCGTGTTCTGCTGCCCGTCCATCTACGAGCCGTTTGGCATCATCAATCTTGAAGCCATGGCCTGCGAGACCGCCGTCGTCGCCACCGCGGTCGGCGGCATCAAAGAAGTCGTCGTGGAAGGCGAGACCGGTTTCCTCATTCCCATCGAGCAGCAGACCGAAAGCCCCTTTGAGGCCGTGCATCCTGAAAAATTCGCCCGCGACCTCGCCGCCGGCATCAACAAGCTCATGGCCGATCCCGCCCTGCGTCAGCGCATGGCCCTGGCCGGCCGCCAGCGCGCCGTGGACCACTTCAGTTGGCATTCCATCGCCCGCAAAACCCTCGCGCTCTACAAGACCCTCGCGGTGTGATCCGCCCGACCAACGGCTTTCATCCCGCTCCATTCATCCCTGCCCCTTGCTTGCTTGAGTTCTAGCCGATTCAATCCGTCAGCCACTGCCCCCGTTTTCCACGCATGCCGGGTGGTGTGGGAGGGGTGACCGGCGCAATCCTATCACCTCCACCCGATTAGGCCTTATTTCGCATTGCCTTCAGTTCGTCTCGCGCGAATAACAATCTTGTCGTTCGCATGCCCCCCTCGTAATCGGGAAACTTTTCCAAGCTTGGCCGAAGTTGTTGCATCAATTCGTCGAAGGAGCGTCCCGCAACATATGTTTTGGTGATTAGTTGATTCTGTTCCTCAGGTGTGAAGCCTTGAAGTTCAATTGGCTTTTGCTGCCGACCGCCAACGACGTTCAGAGCAGCTTT
>CAXNGR010000408.1:0-4799 GCA_964201265.1 Verrucomicrobiaceae bacterium | reverse complement strand
GCCATGGTCGGCATCGCGGTCATGCTTGCGGTGGATCTGCTACGCGGCGGCATGCGCGATGCCGGCATGATTTCGTTCATCCTGCTGCTCATCTCCGCCACGCCTGCAATCACCGGCATTCTGCGCGGCACTTGGATGCGCGGTTTTGCTATGAGCGCCTTCATCCTGGCGCTATCATGTGTCGCGATCGCTGTTTTTTTTGTCTATGCGATGAACATGGAAAGCGGCGGCTGGAATCCCACGCCGTCAGAGGCTCTCATCGTGCCACTATCCTGGATCGGCGCGATCTTCTTCCCCGTTGCTGGAATGGTGTTGTGGCATGCAGGTCGTCCGTCGGGACAGCGCCTGGGCTTCTTTGGCCTCGGCTGCTCCATCCTCATCCTCGTCGTGTTCGTGCTGCTCGGTTGCCTAGGTTTGGTGTCCTTTGTCTTCCGCACGCTCCCAACTGCCTCACGACCGCAGAAGTCCGCCCCTGCCGGGCCGAAGGCTGCTGTCCCAGGCGAAACAGCCTTGGCGAAGCTGGTGGTGGAAATCGAGTCGCGGATGGGCCGTCTGGCTGTCCTGGGAGAGAAGCACCCCGAAGTGCCGCGCCTGCAGGACGAAATGCGGAGGATGGCCGCAGAGCTGGCCGAGATCCGTGCCAAGGATGACCTGCGGCTCATCAAGGCAGGCGATGTGTTGCGCTTCCTGATCGTGGAAGACCAAAAAGAGCCGGTGGTGATGAAAGTGATGGCTTCCGGCGATGTTTCGCTGCCGTATGTCGGCCTGATCCGCGCAGAGGGGAAAACATGCTCGCAATTGACCACTGAGGTGCGTGCGGCGCTGGTGAAGTCGAATTTCAAGAGCGCGACGTTGGTGATCGCTTTCAAGTCTGCCGCCGCTGCGGCGACGAATGCCTTGATAAACGGAGCAAAGTCGGAAGTGACGAAAGCCTCCGACCTGCCGCCGCCGCCCCTCGCCGACGGCTTCGACTTTCCCGTCGGGACGCCGGATGCAGAGGGCTACCACATCACGCGCGGACTCTTCAGCCATGCGGGTCCGGATAGTGTGCACACTGGCGAGGACTGGAGCGGCGGCGGAAGCGCCAACTCGGATCTGGGCGATCCCGTGTATGCTGTGGCAGACGGAGTGGTGGTACATTCTGCGAATACCAAACCCGGCCACGGCAACGTGATCATCATTCAGCACGTCTATCTGGAAAGAGACGGCTCCCGAGCCATTTGCGAATCGTCATACCACAATCTTCAGGAACGGCTCGTGGAGGAAGGTCAGATCGTCCGCCGCAGACAAAAGATAGGCACGATGGGCAACGCTGGCGGCTTGTATCCGGTGCATCTGCATTTCGAACTGCGCAAGACGCCAGGCATCGGCCTGGAGACCAGTAAATTCGAAAAAACCACGGAAAACTACTGGTGGCCCAGCCAGTTCATCCGCGAGCACCGACCAGAGAACAAGCCGCAGGTAGTGAATCCGCCCCGTCCATCACACTCCAAGGCACCATGACCGCGACGATCGCAAAAAACTCTCCTGGCATGATCATATCGCCGAGGCGACAGCGCGGGCGGCGAAAGTGCCTGACGTGGACGAAAAGAAGATGTTGGAGGTCGATCTGACAGTCTTGGTGCCGAAGCCGGAATGAAGGATGACCGGCACGAGACCAGGAAAAAACTTTCCCTTCGTCGGCAGCCCATGCCATTCTCCGCCCTGCCATGCGTATTCAACCGATCCTTTATGCCTCGTGGCTGGCTCTTGTGATGCCAGTCTGCCTTTCCGCCGAAGAGGCGAAGCCAAACAAGCCTGAATCGCCGCCGTCTGAGAAGAAAGGCGAGAAGGCCGACGAAAAAAAAGACGAGAAGAAGACCGAGGATGAGAAACCAGTGGTGACTGAGGGCAAAGTGACGATTGGCGGGAAAGAGATCGAGTATGAGGCGAAAGCGGGGACGCTGCCGATCCTGAAGCCGGACGGCAAACCGTCAGCGCAGGTGTTTTACACAGCTTACACGGTGAAAAACATGAAGGATGCCTCGAAGCGTCCTGTGACTTTTTGTTTCAATGGCGGACCGGGCAGCAGCAGTGTGTGGCTGCATCTTGGCGCGTTCGGGCCAAAGCGGGTGGATTTGCCTGCGGATGGTCTCACGCCGCCAAAACCACCGGGAGGGCTGGTCAGCAATGAATTCTCGATCCTGGATGTGACGGACCTCGTTTTCATCGATCCGGTGAACACGGGTTTCAGCCGCGCGGAAGATCCGAAGGCGGTCAATGAATTCCTCGGAGTGGAGGAGGACATCCAGAGCGTGGGCGAGTTCATGCGGCTGTGGGTGACGCGTGAGCAGCGCTGGCGTTCGCCGAAATTCATCGCGGGAGAGAGCTACGGCGGCATTCGCGGCGGTGGTCTGGCGCAGCACCTTCAACAACGGCATCGGATGTATTTGAACGGGATCATCGTCGTCTCGGGGCTGCTGGATTACGCGACGCTGATCGCGGGACCGCTGAATGACACGCCGTATCTGGTGGGACTGCCCGCCATGACGGCGACGGCGCATTACCACAAAAAGCTCCCGCCGGATTTGCAGGCGGATTTCAAGAAGGCGGTGGCGGAGGCAAGGGAGTTTGCGTTCGGCGGGTATGCCTCGGCGCTGCTAAAGGGCGCGGATTTGTCGAAAGTGGAGCGCGAAGCGGTGGTGAAGAAACTGGCGCGACTCACCGGTTTGGAGCCAAAATTAATCGAGGAGCAGCAATTACGAATCGACAGCGGTGTCTTCCGGGAAATGCTTCTGCGAAAAGAAAAGCTCGTACTGGGTGCCTATGATGCACGTGTGACGGGCACTGATGGTGACGAATCAGAGATTTACCCGCAGATCGAGCCTTTCATGCGGGTGGTGGGGAGCATCGCGGCGGCTTCGATGAACGCATACTTGCGCGAGGAGCTGAAATATGAAAAAGACCTGCCCTATGAGGTTTTGGCTCCACAACCGAACTGGAACCACGGCAAGGGGAACAGTTACACGAGTGTGAGCGGCCAGCTTGCTGACGCGATCCGGCAGAATCCGCACCTGAGAGTCCTGGCGATGGTCGGATGGCGGGATTTGGTGACTCCGCCAGACAACATGCTGCTCAGCGTGCGCCAGATGCGTCTGCCAGACGAACTGCGGGAAAACATCGAGTTTGCCGAGTATGAAAGCGGCCACATGATGTACACGAACCGCCCAGACATGGCGAAGATGCATGAGGACATTGCGGCTTTTATCGGTCGAGCGCTGAAATAGACAAAACGGGGCTTTTCGGCCTGTGTTGGTAAGCGTCTGTCGGGAATTCGGCCAAAAATCCCCGAAATCCTCATGGGAAAGAAGCGAATGTCATTCAAAAGCCTGCTTTTGGACGGATAAATCGAAGCCGAACAACCTTCGGCCTTGCCGAAACCTCAAAATTTACGCAAATTTGTCTAATTGGACCTCTTCCTCCTGCGTTTTGCACCCTGGAAGTTCCACGCAATTCATTCCACACCACCATGAAACAAACCACAAAGCTGCTCAGCAGTCTCGTTGTCACCGCTCTCTTAGCGGGCTCCGCCTTCGCGGAAGTTCGCACTTGGACGGACAACAAAGGCCGCCAAGTCTCCGCCTCATTCATCGGACTCGATGGTGAGAACATCATCCTGCAAATTGCAGATGGTACCACTCGCACATTCCCGCTGAACATCCTTTCTGCCGAAGATCAGGCTTTGGCGAAGTCGCTCAAGCCTACCGGACAACCGGTGATGATGGCAAATTCCAGTGTTGCCCAGGCTTCGGCCAAGATCGACCTTTTGGTGGCCACCGGGATTGGCAAGGCCAACCCAGAACGCGTGAAAGGCGGCAAGCCTGCCATCACGGGCTTCAACGCCATGGTGAATGATGAGCAGTTCGTGCGCCGTGTTTATCTGGACATCGTGGGTCGCATCCCCAACTACGATGAGACCATGGTGTTCATCAAGGATTCGAATCCGGCCAAGCGAGCGAAGCTGATCGACATGCTGCTCGACAGCCCTGGCTATTCCGCCCACACCTACAACTATCTCGCCGAAATGCTGCGAGTTAAAGATCGCTTGGAT
This sequence comes from Verrucomicrobiaceae bacterium, assembly GCA_964201265.1. Lineage (GTDB taxonomy): Bacteria > Verrucomicrobiota > Verrucomicrobiia > Verrucomicrobiales > Verrucomicrobiaceae > Prosthecobacter. Next base: position 709 of record CAXNGR010000408.1, on the reverse strand, counting down.
GGCGGCAACGATGTCCGGGGCATCCCCTACATCAACTGGCTGCAGAAGCAGGTGGAGCAGAACGTCACCTGGGACAAGATGGTCTTCGACATGCTTACGGCCACTGGCAAAATGTGGCACAATGGCGCTGCGGGTTATCTCCTGCGTGACTCGGGTATGCCCTTGGACAATCTGGCCAATACCCTGGCGGTGTTCCTTGGCACAGACGTGGCCTGCGCTCAGTGCCATGACCATCCGTTTGCCGACTGGACCCAGTATCAGTTCTACGAGTTGGCTTCCTTCTTCGGAGCCACCAGCACTCGCTATCAGCGCCGTGCCGCGGCTCGCCGCAACAAGGAAGGCATGGAGATGGTGGACATGGGCAACAAGCTCATGCCTGAAATCGAAAGCATGATCGAGAAAAACGGCGGCGATCTGACCCGCATTCGCAACGGTCTGCAGCAATTCATTGGTGCTAACCGGTACGCGATCACCGACACTGCGACCAATGCGATTAAGCTGCCGCATGATTACAAATACAAGGATGCCAAACCAGGTGATCCAGTTGCTCCAAAGTTCATTTCTTGGAGCAAAGATGATAAGAATCTGGCTGCGTACAAACAGAAGACCAAAGAAGAAGAAAACCTTCGTGTCGCTTTTGCCACATGGGCCACCCATCCAACGAATCCCCGATTCGCTATGGCCATCGCCAACCGCATGTGGAAGCGTG
>CAXNGR010000407.1:0-4806 GCA_964201265.1 Verrucomicrobiaceae bacterium | reverse complement strand
GTGCTCAAAGTGCCCGTGGGCCTGATCAACACCTCCTGGGGCGGCACACGCATCGAGGCATGGACAAGCACTGAGGCTCTCGAAGAACGTCCCTGCGCCAGCGAAATACTCGCCGACTGGAAAGACCACGCCAGCAAGTGGGATGCCGCGAAGGAGCAGGCAGCGTTTGAGAAGCGCAAGGCTGACTGGCAGACGCTGGTGAAGCAGATCGACGCGGAAAACGCCAACCTGCCTGCCGACAAGAAGAAAACCAAGCCCCAGGCCCCACGCCCGCCTGATGACCCGAACACGACGCCGCATCGTCCAAGCGTGCTTTTCAACGGCATGGTCGCGCCGCTGGTGTCCTACGGCATCAAGGGAGCCATTTGGTATCAGGGGGAGTCGAACCAGAAGCGGGCCTTCCAGTATCAGGAGCTGCTGCCCACCATGATCAACGACTGGCGCAAGCAGTGGGTGGACGCCTTTTCTTTCTACATCGTGCAATTGGCGAACTACGGCAACCGCCTGCCGGTGGCGAAGGACGCCGGCGTGCCGGACACCTGGGCCGAGCTGCAAGAGGCGCAGACACTTACCGCCCAGACGCTGGATAAATGCGGCATCGCCATCATCAACGACATCGGCGAGCAGAACGACATCCATCCGAAGAACAAGCAGGAGGTCGGCCGCCGACTCGCGCTCTGGGCGCTGGCAAAGGACTACGGCAAGAACGGCACCGAATACTGCGGCCCGTTGTATCTTTCCTCCGTGGTGCAGGGGGACAAAGTGCGCGTGCAGTTCACCCACACCGGCACAGGTTTGAAAACCCGCGACGGCGGCGAGCCGAAGCACTTTCAGATCGCAGGCGCGGATAAAAAATGGGTGTGGGCCAAGGCGAAGATCGAAGGCAGCGAGGTCGTGGTGTGGAGCGAGTCCGTGCCGCAGCCCGTCGGCGTGCGCTATGCCTGGGCCGCGTGGCCGCAGGGCGCGAACCTCATGAATGCCGAGGGCTTGCCCGCGTCCTGTTTCCGCACGGATGATTTTATTCCATCCACGATTGGCGTCGTCTCGCCCTTCAAGGAGAACACGCCCGCCCCGGTGGCACCGGTGAAACCGTGATCGTCTGCCCACGCGTGTCCCTTTTCCTCGCCGACTCCGATTCTCTCGCGTTCCTTGCGGATGAACTGCGCCGCAGTGCCCCGGAAGCGGCTCAAACGGAGATCGCGGGCCTCGGCATTACCGCCGAGGTGAAGCTCGATGGCCTCTGGCTCGCCTTTGCCCGGCAGGCGCTGCCAGACGCGGTCGAAGTCAGCGCCGCGTCGATCAATGCCTGGGCGGATCGCATCATCGACGCCGTCGCCGGTCATTTCCCGGATGACCAGCCCTGGCGTCTCCACCTCTGGCCGCACTACGGCGAGGGCAGGGCAGGGCTGAACCGCTGCGAGCTGATCCGCGCGAGCGTGATTGAGCGCCTGAAGAAAAAGCGCCGACATCTGCTACGGTCCATGATCGACTCAGACGCCGTGTTTGATGCGCAAACCTCCCTCGCACAGTGCCTTCTTACCTCGCCTGAAACCGGCTGGCTCTCCACCAGCCTCGCGCCGCTGCCGCACACGCACCGCCAGCTGATTTCGAGCTTCCCACGCGGCGAAGTGCCGCTGGCGGATGACAAGAGCGCCCCCTCACGCGCCTTCACGAAGCTCGTCGAGTCCGAACAGCGCCTGGGACGCCGCATCGAGCGCGGCCAGACCTGCGTCGATCTCGGCGCGTCGCCAGGAAGCTGGAGCTACGTCGCGATTCAACGTGGCGCACACGTCATCGCCGTGGACCGCTCCGAACTTCGCGAGGATCTGATGCGCAGCCCGCGCCTGCGCTTTGAAGCCGCCGACGCCTTCAAATACCAGCCGCCGCAGACCGTGGACTGGCTCGTGTGCGATGTCATCGCCGCCCCGCAGCGCAGCATCGACCTCCTGCTCGAATGGCTGCGCGGAAAGCGCATGCGGAACTTCATCGTCACCCTCAAATTCAAAGGTCACGACGAATACCCGCTGCTAGAAACCCTCAAACGCGACGCCCCGCCGCTCTGTGCCGAATTCCATCTGACCCGCCTCTGCGCGAACAAAAACGAAGTCTGCGCCTTCGGGGTAGTGTGAGCCTAATACTCCAGTAGCGCCTTGATCACCTTCCGCTCGCTCACGGCCTTGAACGCGTCGGTGATGCGGTCCAACGGGAAGCGGTGGGTGATGAAGTCAGCGGAGGTGAGTTTGCCTTCGCGGATCCACTGGCAGAGCGTGGTCTGGGATTCCTTCTCGTAACGCCGCGTCGGCCACTGGTGGACGAAGAGGTTGAAGTTGAAGTCGGCCTTCGACTTGTCGATGTGCATGATGCCGTGCGTCAGCACGCCGTAGATGCAGTGCGATCCGCCGCGACGCAGCAGCGGCAGGCCCTGCTGCACGATGTCGGGATGGCCGACGGCGTCGATGACGGCATCGAGCTTCTTGCCGCGAATCTTCGCCAGTTCACCGATCTCCAGATCACCGGGCTTGAAAGCCGCGTCGGCTCCGAAGGCGAGTGCTTTGGCCTGTTTGTCGGCGTGGCGGTCCACGATGCCGATCCAGCCGAGTCCGAACAAGCGACCGAGCTTCACGAAGCTCAAACCGACCGGTCCGGCACCGTAGATGAGCACGTCGTCGCCGGGTTGAAGATGGAAATCGCGAAACGCTCCCAAGACCTCACGCCAGGTGCAGAGTAGCACGGCTTGTTCGGGTGGAATGTCGGCATCGACGCGGGTTTGAATCTCAAACACCTCGACCCAGCCATGCGCCTCGTCTGCGATACCGTCGGCAACCATCGCTTCGTGGTCATTGGCGAGCGTGAACTCGCCAAAACCGCCCCAACCGGAATCCACGCTCTCTTTTTGCAGATCAAACACGAGTCCGCCGACGGCGCGGTCTCCCACTTGGAAGTTTTTCACCGTCTCCCCGACCTCGACCACGATGCCGACGCTTTCATGGCCGAGGGCGAAGGGGAATTTGTCCTCCATGCCGGGAAACTTGCCGCCGAGCAGCTCAGAGTCGGTGCGGTTGCACAGGCTGGCGCATTCCGTGCGCACCAGCGCCTGATACGGCCCCGGTTGCGGCTGCGGCGTGTCGAGGATGGCGAGTTCTCCGGGTGAAATGGCGATGACAGACTTCATGGGCGGCGCATCGAACACTTCGACGGTGGGAGTGCAAGCAATGAGATAGGTTTCGCCATATCCGGGCTGGAATCCCGCCCGTTTCTTGCTTTGAAAAAGACTGCCCATGCTCCGCACCCTGCTCGACTACCTGCTCTGGCCCCTGATTCTCATCGCCGCCCTGATCCCGACCGGAATCGGCATCGCCAACGGTCACGGACCGTTGGCCTTCAACCTCACTTATTTCAGTCTCGCTGCCGTGCTGTTCGTTGTGGAGACGTTGCATCCGCATGAGAAGCAGTGGCTGCACTCGGACGGGCAGGAAATTCCCGACTTGGCGCACACGGCCTTCACCAAGTCCTTCGTGCAGTTGCTCATCATCTCGATGACCTGGCTCGGACTGGCCAGCGTGGTCGGGGGTGATCAAGGCACAGGCTTCTGGCCGAATCACTGGCCGATGTTCTTCCAAGTGGTGCTGGGCCTCGTCGTCGCCGAGTTCGGCCTCTATTGGGCGCACCGCATCGCGCATGAGTGGATGCCGCTGTGGTGGTTCCACGCGGTGCATCACAGCTCCAAAAAGCTCTGGTTCTTCAACACCGGCCGCTTCCACATCATCGACACGCTCAAAAGCGCGGCCTTCTCCGCCCCGCTGCTAGCGCTGGCCGGTGCGCCTCAGGATGTGGTGCTCTGGTTCGGTGCCATCACGGCCTACATCGGCTTCCTGACGCACGCGAACATCCAGATGCGCTTCGGCTGGCTGAACTACATTTTTAACACGCCCGCCCTGCATCGCTGGCACCACTCCATGGACCTGCGCGAGGGGAACAAAAACTACGGCGAGAACCTCATGCTCTGGGATTTGATCTTCGGCACCTTCTACGACGACGTGAACCGCCGCCCACCCGTTGAGATCGGCATCAAATCCGCGATGCCAAAATCCTTCTGGGGCCAGATCGTGGAGCCCTTCCGCTGGAACAAATTCCAGGCCGCCGCCAAGGCGGGCGAGGTGAAGCGCGAATTGCTCTGATTCCCCCGCCAAGTGGCGGCGTACATCGGCCCGAAAACGACTTGCCGCCTTACGCCGCTCATGCGAAGCATCGCCTCCGAACAAAGCGCCCGTAGTTCAACGGATAGAATGGTGGTCTCCGAAGCCGCATATCCAGGTTCGATTCCTGGCGGGCGCACCACTTGGTAACCCAAGTTTAGGAGCACAGGGATCGTGACGGCATTCGTCGGAGTCACCCGACGCTGATCTGCCCCTCATGCACACCGGCTTGCAGCTTCACAGGTGCGCTGGTGTGGTTGTGAATCACGGCGTTGCCTTGGAAGATGACACCGGGACCGCACTCGACCGGGCCATGCACTAGCAGGGTGCGGCAATGCAGTAGGCTGGGGGTGTGCGGGAAGTTTTGTTCCAGGCCGTCCACCAGTTTGCAGAGCTTCTGATCGAGATGCAGATGCGGCGGTTGGCCCTCCCGGTCTGGGTGCAGGCGCAGGCAGAAGTCTTCGGTGAGCTCATACGCGTCCGAGCGCACAGCCAGGAGATCGCTGGTGGTCTTCACGGGGGCGAAGCGGATACGCGAGACTTCGATGGCACCCGCGCCCTGGAAGCACTCGATGGCCGCGCCCATGGCGGTTTCCACCTGAACGACGGC
>CAXNGR010000406.1:0-4808 GCA_964201265.1 Verrucomicrobiaceae bacterium | reverse complement strand
GCGCTCATGGGGCTGAGCGAGGCGGCGTATCTGCCCGCCGCGCTGGCTTTGATCGCCGATTACCATCGCGGCAGCACGCGCTCGCTCGCCACGGGCATTCACATGACCGGCTTGAGCGTCGGCACAGGACTGGCGGGCATCGGCGGCTGGGTGGCGGAGCGGCACGGATGGTCGGTGGCATTCGATGTGTTTGGGTTGTTCGGCATCGCATATGCGGTGGGGCTTTTGTTCGTGCTGCGTGATCCGCCACGCGAGAGTGGAGTGGTGACATCGAATGCGGAGCAGCCCCGACTCGGCCAGGCGCTCACCAGTTTGTTCAGCAGCGGCTCGTTTCTTTTGCTGCTCGCGTTCTGGGGACTGCTGGCGCTGGCGGGCTGGGCGGTGATGGGCTGGATGCCCACTTTCTTCAAAGAGCAGTTCAAGCTCGATCAAGGCGCGGCGGGCATCTCGGCCACGAGCTTCCTGGCGGTGGCGATGGTTGTCGGCAAGCTCGTCGGCGGTGCCTGGGCGGATCGCTGGAGCCGCACGAATGATCGCGCGCGCATCCTCGTGCCAGCCATCGGCTTGTTCTTCGCCGCGCCTGCGACGCTGCTGGTCGCCAATACTGGCATGCTCGCGCTCGCCATCGCCGGGCTGTCGATCTACGGGTTCACGCGCTGCTTTTCGGATGCGAATCTGATGCCCATCCTCTGCCAAGTGTCCGACAGCCGCTACCGTGCCACCGGTTACGGTGTGCTAAACATGTTCTCCTGCATCGTCGGCGGGCTCACGGTGTACATCGGCGGTGTTTTGCGCGATGCGCAGATCAATGTCGGCACGCTGTTTCAATGCGCGGCTGGCGGATTGCTCGTATGCGGCGTTTTGATGGTTTTTGTCAAACCGGTACGTTCCACCGGCTCATGAGCCGGTTGATCACCCAGACCACTCCCAGACCGGTCAAGACACCGAGCGCCATGGAGGGCGGAATGTCGGAGGGCCAGTGCGCACCGCAGTAGATGCGGGAGTAAGCGACGGCGGCGGCCAGCAGATACATCGCGAGGCCGGCACCGCGATAAAAGCAGGCGATGACTGTGGCAGCGGCAAAAAGATTGACCGTGTGGCTGGAAGGGAAGGATTTGCCGCGTGTTTCACCGCGCGGCTCGCTCGCTTTGACCACGGGCGTTTCAAACAAGCGCATGAAGGCGGGCGTGGCGATGCCGAGATCGCGCACGATCACGCCTTCCATCGCATCGCGAGGGCGCACTCGACCGATGGTTTTCTTCAGCGTGTTAGAGATCACGGCGTCGCCGATGGCGATGGCGATGGCGAGGCAGAGCAGCATGGTTCGTGCTTGTTTGCCGCCGCGCCAAGCAGTGAGCAGTACCGCCAGGATGATGAGCGGTAGCCACGCTTCAATGGCGGAGAGCGCGGGCATGAGCCAGTCGAGCACCGGATGCGATCCCGTAGTGTTAATTTGATGCAGCAGGCTGAGATCCCAGGCGGTCATGGGTGGAAATGACGAAGGACGAATTCAGAAGGACGAAGGACGCGGACACACATGACAAAGCGACCCTGAGGCACGGCATTCGGTATTCTGACTTTGTCATTTTTAAGGACGTACGAGGTTCCAAGATTTCAGATTGGTGCCCAGATACACGCTGAACTCGCGTGTCTGCTGACCAAGCACGATGCGGATGTCTCCACGATGCTCGATTTTTTCAAAGGCGGCGGTGAAGACCGGGTTTTCAAGCAGGGCACGGCCTGGAGAAGGATCAAGGATCAAGGCATCGTAACCGATGCGTTCTTCCGGCCCCGGCCAGACCTCGTACTGGGACTGCGGCGTGCCGCTGGGTTCCCAGCGATACAAGCGCGGATGCGAGGGCATGTAGAAGGCCATCTGCGCTGCGTGATAGCGATGGCCGAGCGCCATGACGAAGGTCATTTCCGCTCGCGGCACTTGGTCGAGATGTTTTTGCGCCTCAATGCCTGCCTCACGCCAGCCACGGATGCTGGCGAGCTTGTCGATGCCTTTCAGGTCGGTGGTGAAAACAATGACCAGTGCGAGATGAACGATGATGACCAATGCGCCCCCGACACGCAGAGACCAGCGCTGCCAGCCGGGATTGGCCGTCGAGGGCAGCCAGCCGCGCATCCAGGCCGCCGCCAGCACAAAGGCGGGCACGAAGAAGGCGGCAGGCCAGTTGGGATTGATGCGCTGGCGCAGTGCCAGCAGCGCGAAGCAGGCCAAGGCGGGCGCGGAGGCTAGCAGCAGGAACAACGCGGGCCTTGTGAGCTTGGCACGATGCTTCACCGACGCCAGCATCGCAGCCACGAGCGCCACGAAGGTCACAGGAGTGTAGATGAGCGCCTGAAGGCCGACGTTTTCCAGTGTGCGGCCGATCCATTTGCCAAAGCCGAGGCTCTGCGTGTCGAAATGATGCTTCGTGTGCTCCAGCGTGATCCACGCGTGATCCTGGTTCCACTTCAGCACTGGGATGATGAAGGCCATGCCGGCCAAGATCGTGAGCCACAGACGCGGATTGCGCAGCAGCGGACGGTCCTCGCGAGAAACGGCGACGAAGGCGAGCATCAGGAGGGGAAAGGCCAGCATCATCTGCTTGCTGAGCGTGCCGAGGCCGATGACGAGGGTCAGCGCGAGCCAGCGGGTGTTGCAGGAGGGTTTTTGTGCCGCGAACCAGAATAGCAGCAGTCCCAGCGTCCAGCACAGGAGCAGTGGCGCGTCGATGGTGAGCAGCAAGTTCAGCCCGGCGTTCGCAATCGTCAGCAAGACGAGCACAGCGGTGAGAAAAGCCGTCCTGGCATCAAAGAGCACGAGCGCGATGCGGTGCATGACGACCAACGTGGCCGTGCCGAGCAGCAAGGCAGCGAAACGAATGCCCCACTCGGCGTTTCCAGTCAGCCAGCCGATCACGCCCATCATCCAGCCGATCATCGGCGGCTTGCTGAAGTAGCCCCAGTCCGGCCTACGGCCCCAGTCCCAGTAGTAGGCCTCGTCCCCGGCCAGATCCGCGCCATTCACAAACAGGAGCATCACGCCCACACGGGCGATGAAAACGGCGGTCAGCAGCCACCAGAAGCGTTTGAGCCAAGTCGGGGAATCAGGGTCGGGAGTCAAAGACATGCGGCGGCACGATAGCGGCACCCAGCGGCTGCGAAACCAAGAATCTTCCGTGATGAACTTGTTTCTTGGCCGTCTGCGAAATCGCAGCATGGTAGAGTCGTGAACTTGTTCCAGGTCATCGGTTGTTTCGCGCTTCTGGCCGCCACTTCGGCCAAAGCACTGACGATTGTGGGCTATGACTCTGCCACGAATGACCGTTTCGCCTCGGGCTACCCGACCACGCCTGTTGAAAACACCTCGGCGTCCTTCCTCGGCAACGGTTACGACCTCTCCGGCGTCGGCTGGAACGCGGCCAACTCAGCGCAGAGCTTCGCGATGATCAGCGACCAGCATTTTGTCTATGCGAATCATTATGGGCCTGGAGCTGGCTCCACCTTGAACTTTTACAGTCCCACCTTGGACACCGTCGTCAGCTATGGCGTGAGCAGCACGACGTACAACTTTACTTTCAACGGCCAGACGAGCGATTTCGCCGTCGGCATGCTTTCCACGTCTTTGAATGCCGCGCATGGCATCACCAGCTACCCCATTCTGGAGCTGAACACGCTGGCGTCTTACCTTGGGCTGCCAGCGCTCATTTACGGCCATGGTTCCAACGGGCCGCGCCTCGGGGCCAACACCGTCGATGTCCTGCTGCCCTACAATTTCCCCGGAGGAATAGGCGATGACAGCTATGGCATCGGCTACAGCCACAACAGCAGTCTTCCTGGCGATTCGATCGTCGAAGGTGGCGACTCCAGCGGTCCGACCTTCATCCCGTGGCATGGAAGTCTGGCGCTTGTCGGCACCCATTCGGTCGTTGGCACGATCAGCAGCGTTCCGTATTCCATCGACAATTTCATCCCGCACTACCTCGGCCAGATGCAGACGTTCGGCATCGACTTCAGCGTCGTGCCGGAACCCTCGCGTTTCTTGCTGCTGCTGCTCGGCGCTTGCGCCCTGCTGCGGCGCAGGCACCGTGCGCCACGCGAATGACCCACGACACGGCGCAAAAGGAAATCGACTGGCTTTACAGCACGCAGCTCTTCGGCATCAAGCTGGGGCTCGATAATGTGCAGCGACTGCTGCGCGAGCTGGGGCTGCCTGCCGCCGGGCAGAAATTCATCCACGTCGCCGGGACGAACGGCAAAGGCTCCACCTGCGCCTTCATGCACTCGATTTTGAAGCACGCGGGTATCAACGCCGGATTATTCACCTCGCCACACCTGGTTCACTTCGGCGAGCGCATTCGTGATGCGGAGCGCATGATTTCCTCGGATGAGATCTCTGCGGGCATCAACCGCCTGCGTGAGCGTGTCTCAGGCTGGAATCCGCATCCGACATTCTTCGAACTGACGCTTGCCCTGGCACTCGAATGGTTCACGCGGCGAGGAAATCCGTGGGTGATCCTCGAAACCGGCCTGGGGGGACGTTTGGACGCCACAAACGCCCTCCTGCCCGCCGTGAGTGTCATCACGCCGATTGGCTGGGATCACATGGACATGCTGGGGGACACCCTGGCGAAGATCGCCGCTGAAAAAGCCGGGATCATCAAGCAAGGCGTGCCCGTGATCACGATGACGCAGGAGACGGAGGCGCTGGAGGTTATCCAAACAACCGCCGTGGAGCGTGCTGCGCCGCTCACGGTGCTCGAAACCGGGTGGAGCCGCGAAACGGGCCTGCCAGGTCCGCATCAACGCTGGAATGC